>CAZIVY010000157.1:0-1885 GCA_964542505.1 uncultured Rhodospirillaceae bacterium | reverse complement strand
TCGGCCAAAGTGCGGGCGACGCGGAGCACGCGGTGATAGCCGCGCGCCGAGAGCCGCATGGCGGAGGCCGCGTCGGTCAGCAGCTTCTTCCCCGCCGCGTCGGGCGCGGCGACGCGATCCAGCAATTCGCCGTCGGCCTCGGCGTTGCAGCGCACGGGCTCGCCGGCTTGGGTCATGCCGCGATAGCGGCCGCGCTGGATTTCCCGCGCGGCGGCCACGCGGGCGGCAATTTGCCGCGAGCCTTCGGCGGGCGGTGGCAAAGCGAGATCGGCGGCTTCCACCGCCGGCACGTCCACATGCAAGTCAATGCGGTCGAGCAGCGGCCCCGAAATGCGCCCCTGATATTCGGCGGCGCATTTTGGCGCGCGCGAACAGGCTAGAGACGCGTCGGCCAGATGGCCGCAGCGGCAGGGGTTCATGGCGGCGACAAGCTGCACGCGCGCCGGATAGGAAACATGGGCGTTGGCGCGGGCCACAACCGCGCGCCCGGTTTCGAGGGGCTGGCGCAGCGCATCGAGCGCCTGGCGGCTGAATTCCGGAAGCTCGTCGAGAAAAAGCACGCCCAGATGCGCCAGCGATACCTCGCCCGGCCTGGCGCGCTGGCCGCCGCCGATCAAGGCCGGCATGGAGGCGGAATGATGGGGGTTGCGGAAGGCGCGGCGGCGGCTGATGCGGCCGTCGCGGAGCTGGCCGGCAAGCGAGGCGATGAGGCTTACCTCCAGCGCCTCGGCCGCGTCGAGGGGCGGCAGCAGATCGCCGAGGCGGGCGGCGAGCATCGACTTCCCCGACCCGGGGGGGCCGATCATCAACAGGTTATGGCCGCCGGCGGCGGCGACCTCGAGCGCCCGCTTGGCGGTTTCCTGGCCCTTGATGTCCTTGAGGTCGAGGGAGGGCGGATCGTCGGCCGCGGGCAGGGAGGCGGGCGGCGTCAGGACTTGCGTGCCCTTGAAGTGGTTGACCAGGGCCAGAAGCGAGGGCGCCGCCAGGATGAGAAGATCGCCCGCCCAGGCCGCTTCGCCGCCCGAGGCCGCGGGACAGATGAGGCCGCGCCCGGCAGCCACGGCGTGAAGGGCGGCGGGCAGCACGCCGGCAACGGCGGTTAGCGTGCCGTCGAGCGCCAATTCCCCCAGGGCCACGAATTCGGCGCCGGCGTCGGCGGGCATGGCGCCGGTGGCGATCAAGAGGCCAAGGGCGATGGGCAGATCGTAATGGCTGCCTTCCTTGGGCAGATCGGCCGGCGCCAGATTGACGGTGATGCGCTTGGGCGGCAGCGCCAAGCCGATGGCGCCAAGGGCGGCGCGCACGCGCTCGCGGCTCTCGCCCACCGCCTTGTCGCCCAGGCCGACGATGGTGAAAGCCGGCAGGCCGGACGACACCTGCACCTGCACGTCCACCGCCATGACCTCGATGCCCTGAAAGGCGACGGTGGCTACGCGCGCAACCACACGCCGTCCCTGGCGCTCTCGCGCATGAAACATCTCCCTGTTGGCGGCGCGATTGTACGGAGACCAGGGCTGGCGCGCCATTGGGCCGCGAAGCGTGGGACGGCGGAGCGACTGGTTAACGGTCCGTTAAGGCTTCGCGCTTACCCATGGCGGATGTGCGTCGCGCCGCCGACGCAGGCATGAAAAGGGGGACCCTCATGTCGCGCACCACCGCTCTCGCCGCCGGACTTGCCGCCGGACTTGCCGCTGCCATGGCCGCCCAGCCCGCGGGGGCGCAGATTTTCGGCGGCGCCAGCGTGGGCACGCTAGGGGTCGGCGCCGACCTTGGCGTTCACGTCACCGATTTCGTCGGCCTCCGCCTGACCGGCAATTACCTGGCGTTCGACATTTCCCGCAG
The DNA here is from genome assembly GCA_964542505.1 of uncultured Rhodospirillaceae bacterium. Lineage (GTDB taxonomy): Bacteria > Pseudomonadota > Alphaproteobacteria > Ferrovibrionales > Ferrovibrionaceae > CAZIVY01. Next base: position 43 of record CAZIVY010000157.1, on the reverse strand, counting down.
CCTGGGCGGAATCAACTACGACCTGGACCTGAACTTCGTTTCC
>CAZIVY010000156.1:0-6212 GCA_964542505.1 uncultured Rhodospirillaceae bacterium | reverse complement strand
GACCGACCCTCGACGCGGTGAAAAAGCGTGGCGCGGTTCAATGCGGCGTCAATACCGGCCTGGCCGGATTCTCGCAACCCGACGCCCAAGGGCGGTGGACGGGCATGGACGTGGACGTGTGCAAGGCGCTTGCCGCCGCGGTCCTGGGCGACGCCAGCAAGGTCAAGTACGCGCCGTTGAACGCGCAGCAGCGTTTCACGGCCTTGCAGTCGGGCGAAGTGGATCTCTTGTCGCGCAACACCACCTGGACGCAGTCACGCGACACGGCGCTGGGCCTCAATTTCGCCGCCGTCACCTATTACGATGGCCAGGGGTTCATGGTGCCGAAGAAGCTGAACGTCAAGAGCGCCAAGGAATTGAACGGCGCCACCGTGTGCGTGCAGCCGGGAACCACGACCGAACTCAATCTGGCCGACTACTTCCGCGCCACCAAAATGACCTTCCGGCCGGTGGTGATCCAAGAACTGGCCGAGGTCGAGAAAGCGTTCTTCGAGGGCCGTTGCGACGTCTATACGACGGACGCCTCGGGGCTAGCCTCGACCCGCGCCGCAAAGGCCGGCAATCCCACCGACTTCGTCATCCTTCCCGAATTGATCTCGAAGGAGCCGTTGGGGCCGGTGGTGCGTCACGGCGACGACGAATGGTTCGACATCGTGAAGTGGACGGTCTACGCGCTGTTCGAGGCCGAGGAGCGCGGCGTCACCGCCGCCAATGCCGACGAAATGAAGAAGAGCACCGATCCCAACACCCAGCGGTTGCTCGGCGTCACCCCCGGCATGGGCAAGAACCTGGGCCTCGACGAGGAATGGGCGATCCGGGCCATCAAGGCAACCGGCAATTACAGCGAGATCTTCGAGCGCAACGTCGGACGCAACACGCCGCTCAAGCTTGAGCGGGGGTTGAACGCCCTGTGGACGCAGGGCGGCCTGATGTACGCCATGCCCTTCCGCTGAGCCGTTAGGGACCGCTAGGACGACGGGCTGCCGCGACGCGGCGGCCCGTCACTTCCGAAGTCCGGCCATGCCGGCGCGCAATCGTCCACCCGTCGCCAACCGCCCCGCGCCGCGCGGAGCGTGGTGGAACGACCGAACCACACGGGCGATCATCTATCAGGTGGCCACCCTGGCGGCGGTGATCGCGTTCGGTTGGTACCTGGTTCACAATACGCTCGCCAATCTGGCGGCGCGCAACATCGCCACCGGGCTTGGCTTTATGTGGCGCGAGGCGGGCTTCGCCATCAGCGAAGGACCGATCGCCTACAGCGCCGCCGATAACTATTTGCGCGCCTTCGCGGTGGGGCTGCTCAATACATTGATCGTTTCCGGAATCGGCGTCGTGCTGGCGACGATTGTGGGCGTCATCGTGGGCATCGCACGGCTGTCGTCGAACTGGCTGGTGGCGCGGCTCGCCTCGGTCTATGTCGAGGCGCTGCGCAACGTGCCGTTGATCCTGCAACTCCTGTTCTGGTACGGGCTGCTGATCGCCTTGCCGGGAAACCGCGAGGCGCTGCAGCCGGTAAGCGGCGTCTTCCTTTCCAATCGCGGGCTCTATTACCCGACCATCGACCCGCATCCGGTGCACCTCGTCATGCTGGCGCTGCTGGTGCTGGGCATCGGCCTGGCGGTGGCGGCCTATGCCCGGGGCCAGCGCCGCCAGCGGCGCACCGGCCAGCCTTTTCCCCTGGTGTGGCCGACGCTGGCCTGCATGTTCCTGCCGCCGCTGGCGGCTTTTCTCCTGGCCGGCGCGCCGCTCACCTTGCAGCGGCCGGCGATGGCGGGCTTCAACTTCCAGGGCGGCGCCGTCATCAGCCCCGAATTCACGGCGCTGATCGCCGGGCTGGTCACCTACACCGCGGCCTTCATCGCCGAGAATGTGCGCGCCGGCATACTGGCGGTCCCGCACGGGCAGACGGAAGCGGCGCGCGCCATCGGCCTCAAGCCGGGCCTGGTGCTGCGCCTGGTCATACTGCCGCAGGCGCTGCGCGTCATCGTGCCGCCGGTCACCAGCCAGTACCTGAACGTGACGAAAAACTCGTCGCTGGCGGTGGCCATCGGCTATCCGGACCTGGTGTCGGTGGCCAATACCTCGATCAACCAGACCGGACAGGCGATCGAGGGCATCGCCATCATCATGGCGGTGTACCTGACCATCTCACTCAGCATCTCGGGGCTGATGAACTGGTACAACAAACGCATCGCGCTGGTGGAAAGGTAGGGCGCCGTGGCCTCGTCGGTCGCCCACGCCGCGATCTTGCCGCCGCCCTTGGCGAGCAGCGGCGTGCTCGGCTGGCTGCGCGCCAACCTTTTCAGCACCTGGTACAACACGGCTCTGACGATCGTGGCGGCGTGGTTCATCTACCAGGCCTTAAGTTTTGTTTTGGGCTGGGCGCTCGCTTACGCGGTGTGGTCGGGGAAGGCGCAAGCCTGCCACGACGCGCGCGGACACGGCGCTTGCTGGCTGGCGATCGGCGAGAACTATCGTTTCATCCTCTTCGGCACCTACACCTACGAGGAACAGTGGCGGCCGCTGGTGGCGATGCTGCTGTTCTTCGGCCTGGTGCTGGCGAGTTGCTACCGCCGTTTCTGGAACCGCAACCTCTTCATCGCCTGGGGCGTGGGCTTGGCCACCATGTACCTGCTGATGGTGGGCGGCATTCTCGGCCTCGCCCACGTTTCCAACACCCAATGGGGCGGGCTGCCCCTGACCCTGATGCTGTCGGTGGTGGGCATCCTGTTCGCGTTCCCGCTGGGCGTGGCGCTGGCGCTCGGGCGGCGGTCGCACATGCCGGCCATTCGCGCGCTGTCGGTCGCCTATATCGAGCTGATCCGCGGCGTGCCGCTGATTTCCGTGCTGTTCATGGCCTCGGTGATGTTCCCGCTGTTCCTGCCCGAGGGGGTGAACATCGACAAGCTCTTGCGGGCGCAGATCGGCATCATCCTCTTCACCGCCGCCTATGTCGCCGAGGTCGTGCGCGCCGGGCTGCAGGCGATCCCGCGCGGGCAGTTCGAGGCCGCCGATTCGCTTGGCCTCGGCTACGCGCACAAGATGGGGCTGGTGATCCTGCCCCAGGCGCTGAAGCTGGTCATCCCGCCCATGGTCAACAGCTTCATTTCCACCTTCAAGGATACCTCGCTGGTGATCATTATCGGCCTCTTCGACCTGCTGAACAGCGCGCGCACGGCGCTGAACGATCCGTCGTGGCGCGCCTACCAGACCGAGGGCTATTTGGTGGCGGGGCTGATCTTCTTCCTCTTCTGCTTCTTCATGTCGCGCTACAGCCAGTATCTCGAGCGCCTGCTGGAAACCGGGCAGAAGCGCAATTGAACGGACAGGTCATGAACGAACTTCGCCGCGACAATCCCATCATCCGCATGCGCAAGGTGAACAAGTGGTACGGCAGCTTCCACGTGCTGCGCGACATCAACCTGGAAGTGGCGAAGGGCGAGCGCATCGTCATCTGCGGCCCGTCGGGGTCCGGCAAATCGACCTTGATCCGCTGCGTCAACCGGCTGGAGGAGCACCAGGCCGGCGACATCATCGTCGACGGCATCGTGCTTGGCGACGACATCAAGAACATCGAGGCCATCCGCCGCGAGGTGGGCATGGTGTTCCAGCACTTCAACCTGTTCCCGCACCTGACGGTGCTGGAAAACCTGTGCCTGGGTCCGATCTGGGTGCGCAACATGCCGCGCGCCGAGGCGGAGGAAGCCGCCATGCGCTATCTGGAACGGGTGCGCATCCCCGAACAGGCGAAGAAATTTCCCGGCCAGCTTTCCGGCGGCCAGCAGCAACGCGTGGCCATCGCGCGCTCGCTGTGCATGAACCCGAAGATCATGCTGTTCGACGAGCCGACCTCGGCGCTCGATCCGGAGATGATCAAGGAGGTGCTCGACGTGATGATCGGGCTGGCCGAGGACTCAGGCATGACCATGATCTGCGTCACCCACGAAATGGGCTTCGCGCGCACCGTCGCCCACCGCGTCATTTTCATGGACCGCGGCGAGATCATCGAGCAGAACACCCCGGACGAATTCTTCAACAACCCGCAAAGCGACCGCACCAAGCTGTTCCTGAGCCAGATCCTGGCGCATTGAGCTATCATACCAACGGCCCAAAAGGGTCGACTCTTTTCCGTTCGTCCTGAGGGCGCCCGGAGGGCGCGTCTCGAAGGGCGAGCGGGCCGTCCGTGCTTCGAGACGCCGCGCGCCAAGCGCGCGGCCCTCACCACGAACGGCGGATCGGTCAGTGCTTGGGGCCGTTAGTATCAGTCGTCAGCCGCGTTGCTTGTTCGCGCCAAGACGCGCCGAGGGTAGCGTCATTGCGAGGAGCATGGCGACGATCCAGCCTTCGCAGCCGAAGCGGCTGCTTCGGCGGAGTAGGCAGCAATCCAGACTGGATCGCCGCGCCGCTCCGCGCCTCGCGATGACGGCGGATGGCGTGCATGAATGAGATTCCTAAACCGCCACTTTAGGTTTCTCAAGCGCGAACCGAGGCGGGCGCGGCGGCGATGGTCAAGGAGGCGCTCGACGCGATGATCGGGCTGGCCGAGGACTCAAGGGTGACCATGCTCTGCGTCACCCACGAAATGGGCTTCGCGCGCACCGTCGCCCACCGCGTCATCTTCATGGACCGGGGCGAGATCATCGAGCAGAACACGCCGGACGAATTCTTCAACCACCCGCAAAGCGACCGCATTTAGCTGTTCCTGAGCCAGATCCTGGCGCATTGAGCGGACCGGCGGGCGCAAATGTAGGGGCGGGTTTGAAACCCGCCCCTACCTCAAGGAACCCCGTTGGCGGTATCATGTCGCCGCGCGAAAGGAGCTTGCCCGCGGCGCCGTCCAGTCAATCGTTGCGCGGTCGCGGCATCAAGCCCGCCCGGCGCGCCCCGCGTGCTTGGCACGCAAGGCGTGCAGGGCGCGCCAAGCATTACGATGAGGGCGGCTGCGCCGCCCGGCGCGGGTCGTCGAAGATCTTGGTTTCCTGCTTGTAGGGGGCAAAGCCGGCGCGCTGGTAGTAACTCAGCGCGCGCGGGTGATCGAAGCCGCAGGTGTGCAGCCAGACCCTGGTGGTCGGGCCCGTCCAGGCCGTGGCTACGGCGCCGCCGAGCAAATAGCGGCCGAGGCCCTGGCCGATGAATTCGGGAACCAGGCCGAGGAAGGAAAGCTCGACCTCGGGTTCCTGGCGGCGGTCGAGCTCGAAATAGCCCGCCGGCACGCCGTCTGCGTAGAGGACGAAGATTTCCACCCGCCGGTCCTGGACGATGGCCGCCAAGCCCGCGTCATCCAGCGCGCGCCGCTCATGCCACAGCCACGGCTCGCCCACGGTGTTGTACAGGTAACGGTAGAACGACAGCGTGGGCGCGTTCGCGCGCAGCAGCGCCAGCGGGCGCATGGGCGCCGGCGGCGGCGGGCGCGCGGGCGGCGCGCGCATTTCCAGATAGACGATGGTGTCTTTCAGTTTTCCCGGCGGCAGGTCATCGCTCATCGGCGCAAACCTTGAGGCAGGGGCGTTTTGTACGGGCGGGTTTTGTACGGGCGGGTTTCAAACTCGCCCCTGCATGATCGGTCGATGTTCGGGGCCGCTGGCATCACGTGCCGGTGGCCACGGGCGTGTCGGCGCGGCCGCCCCATTCAGCCCACGACCCGTCATAGACGGCGACGTCGCGGTGACCCAGCAGGTGCAGGGCGAAGGCGACGGCGCAGGCGGTAACGCCGGAGCCGCAGGAGGCGACAACCGGCCGCGCCAGATCGATGCCGGCGCCGGCAATGACTTCGCGCAACTCGTCGGCGGGGAGCAGCGTGCCGTCGGCCAAGTCCACCAGGCGCGTGAAGGGCAGGTTGACCGCGCCGGGAGTGTGCCCGCCGCGCAGGCCGGGGCGCGGTTCGGGTTCGCTGCCCGCGAAGCGTCCGGGGGAGCGCGCATCGACGACCTGTTCGCGTCCGGTGGCCAGATTGGCGCGCAGCTGATGGATGCCGCGCACCAGCAAGTCGTTCTGGCGGGCGCTGAAATGACGCTCGCGGGGCGCTGGCGGCCGATCCTCCAAGGGCCGGCCCTCGGCGATCCATTTCCTCAGGCCGCCGTCGAGCACCGCCACGTCGCCGTGGCCGAAGACGCGGAACATCCACCACACGCGGGCGGCGCTCAAATTGTTCCCGGAGCCGTCATAGACGACGATGCGGCTGCCATCGCCGAGGCCGAGCCTGCGCACGC
>CAZIVY010000155.1:0-2066 GCA_964542505.1 uncultured Rhodospirillaceae bacterium | reverse complement strand
ATGTTGACGTAGCCGCGTTCGATCGCGCGCCGCAGCGCCTCGAAGGCGTGCATGGCTTCTTCGTACATCTCGCGCAGGCGGGAGAGCTGCGCCAGTTCGCCGCTGTCGGGGGCGACGCCGCCCTCGCGTTCCACCAGCCGCATCGCCGCCTCCAGATAGCGGGCGCGCAGTTCCGCCACCATTACCGCCATCCGGGTCACGTGGTCGGCGGTGACCGCCGGAATGTGCCTGTGGATGATCTCGCGGTTGGCGGCGCGGGTCATCGTCTCGACATTGGCGAGGAAGCGCTGCTGGCGGGTGGGGAAGCCAGCGTCGTCGGCGGGCTTGGCCTGAGTGGTTATTTTCGACTGATCGGTCACGGGGCAATTCCGATTCGGCTGTTTCCTGCGCTTCAGCTTGCCGGGGATAACGTTATTTTCTGATGAATCAGGCGACAAACCTTCGGGATTCAACGTCCTCACGCCGCCGGCAGCGCACCCGCCGGGGCGGGAGCGCCGGAGATCGATTTGAACGCGAGCGCGCACAGCACCACCACGGCGCCGAAGGCGGCGGTGACGGCCAACAGCGCGGGGAAACCGCCATTGGCGTGCATGAACGCGATCAGCGGCGCGGCGAACCCGCTGGCGGTGAAGCCGAGAAAATAACGCACGCTGTAGGCCTTGGCGCGGTATTGCGCCGGAATGTAGCGCGCCACCAAGGCGTCGTTGACGACGACCTGGCCGTAAATGGCCGCCATGGTGATGCCCAATCCGATCAGCAGCGGCACGCCGGTGGAGGCAGCCGCAATTCCGAGGCCCACGGGCTGCAGCGCCGACAGGCCGACGAAAATGCTGGGCAGGCTGAAGCGATCCACCAAATTGCCGATGGCCAGTTGCGTCAGCGCGCCAAAGACGAACACGGCGGTCGCCAGCCAGCCGGTCAGGGCGAGCGGCAGCGACAGGCCCATGCCTTCGTCGATAACCTTGGGCAGGGCGATGGTGGTGACGTTGAAGGTCAAGCCGGCGGCGACGATGGCGGCGGCGAACACCAGCAGCAAGGCCAGCGGGCGGGCGGCCTTGGTCACCTCGGACGCGGTCTTGGACCGCTTGGCGCCATCGCCGTCGCCGGGAACCAGGGCGACAAACGCGATCCCGACCATCAGGCAAACAAGGCCGGGCAAGATGAAGGCCGACCGCCAGCCGAGGTTGACCGCAAGCATGGCGGTGACGCCGGAAGCCGCGGCGGCGCCGATATTCCCCCAGACGCCATTCCAGCCCAGGTCGCGGCCAAGCTGGCGGGCGTGGGTGACCAGCATGGCGGTGCCGATGGGGTGATAGATGGCGGCGAAAATACCCAGCAGCAACAGCCAGGCGGCGAGCGACAGGGAAGAACCGGCGGTGGACATGCCCAGGCAGGACAGGCCGTAGCCGGCGAAAAAGACCGCCAGCAGATTGCGCCGGCCGACGCGGTCGGCGATCCAGCCCATGGGCAATGAAAACAGGCCGAAGGCGACGAAGGCGCCGGTGGCAAGGCCGATAAGGGCCGCGTAGTCGAGTTGGCGTTCGGCGGCGATGGCGATCACCGCCGTGGGGTAGATGAGCAGGACGAAATGATCGAAGGCGTGAGCGATGTTCACGAAGACGATGGTGCGGCGGGAGAGCCGGTCGGCGTTCGCGCTGTCCATGACCTGTCCCGTCGACCCGTTTCTCTAGCCGTTGCGGTAGGTGTAGCTGTAGCCGTTCAGCGCCGGGGCGCCGCCAAGATGGGCGTAGAGGACTTTCGAACCCGGCGGGAAGAAATCCTTCTTCACCAGGTCGATCATGCCCTGCATGGATTTTCCCTCATAGACCGGGTCGGTGATCATGGCCTCGGTGCGGGCGGCAAGGCGGATCGCCTCGTTCGTCTCATGGCTTGGAATCCCGTAGGCCGGATAGGCGTAGTCCGGGTTGATGACGATTTCGTCGTCGCGCACCTTGCGGCCCAGTTCGACCAGTTCGGCGGTGTTGTCGACGATCTGGCGCACCTGGGCGCGAGTTTGCCCGAGCGTGCCCGAAGCGTCGATGCCGATCACGCGATGCGCCCGGTTG
>CAZIVY010000154.1:0-3681 GCA_964542505.1 uncultured Rhodospirillaceae bacterium | reverse complement strand
CATGATCTCGTTGGCGCGGTGGGACGCCGCCTGGACGATGGCCTTGTAATTCTTCGGCAACTCGTTCCACTTCGCGGTGTTGATGAAGTTGTGGAGCATCGGGCCGCCTTCCCACCAGCCGGGGTAATAATAGTACTTGGCCACCTTGTGGAAGCCGAGCTTTTCGTCGTCATAGGGGCCGACCCATTCGGCGGCGTCGAGGGTGCCTTTTTCCAGCGCCGGGTAGATGTCGCCGCCGGCGATCTGTTGCGGCACCACGCCGGTCTTGGCGATCACCTTTCCGGCGAAGCCGCCGATGCGCATCTTGAGGCCGTTCAGGTCGCCGACGCTGTTGATCTCCTTGCGGTACCAGCCGCCCATCTGCGCCCCGGTGTTGCCGGCGGGAAGGGCGTAGATGTTGTGCTTGGCGTAGAACTCGTTCATCAACTCGATGCCGCCACCCTCGTACATCCAGGCGTTTTGCATACGGCAATTGAGGCCGAAGGGAATCGCGGTGCCGAAGGCGAAGGTCTCGTCCTTGCCCCAATAGTAGTAACTGGCGGTTTGGCACATTTCGACCGTGCCGTTGGTGACCGCGTCGGCGGCCTGCAAGCCTGGAACCAGTTCGCCGGCGGCGAAGACCTGGATTTGGAATCGGTTGTCGGTCGCCTCCGCCACGGTCTTGGCGAAAACCTCGGCGGCGCCATAAATGGTGTCGAGAGATTTCGGGAAGCTCGACGTAAGCCGCCACTTGATTTCCGGCTGCGATTGCGCGATCGCGGGGGCCGCGATCCCGGCGGCCGCCGTGCCGACGCCGGCAATGCCCGCCGTTTTCAGTATCTGCCGTCTGCTTATCTTGCCCATCGGGGATGCTCCTTTTGAGGTTGGTGTTTCATTCGACTTGGGCCGGGCCGCCGCTATTTCGGCGCCGTCGGCAACTGCAAGGCCGGCATTTCGAACTGCGGAATGTCGATGCGCGGCGCCTCGAACCGGATTTGACTCGGGTCCACTGCCGGCGCGTCCGATTTGTAGTGCATGACCATCTGGGGAAAGGCGATCACCAAAGACACCATGATGCACTGAATTACCACGAATGGGACCGCGCCCCAATAGATCTGCGCCGTCGTCACCGGCTCCATCCGCCGGCCGGTGATCCTGTCCAGATACGCCGATTTCGGCGCCACGGAACGCAGATAGAATAGCGCGAATCCGAAGGGCGGGTGCATGAAGCTGGTCTGCATGTTGACCCCCAGCATGACCCCCAGCCAGATCAGGTCGATGCCCAGCTTCTCCGCCGCCGGGGCAATCAGGGGGATGATAATGAAGGCCAATTCGAAGAAATCGAGGAAAAACGCCAGCAGGAAAATAAGCACGTTGACGAAGATCAGGAAGCCCACCTGCCCCCCGGGCAGCGAGGTGAGCAAGTGTTCGACCCAGACGTGCCCGTTCACCCCGTAAAAGGTCAGCGAGAAGATGCGCGCGCCGATAAGGATGAAGAGGACGAACGCCGACAGCTTGGCGGTGGCCATGACCGCCTGGCGCAGCAATTCGATGTTGAAGCGGTTGGGGTTCCGGTCCAGCCGGCGCTTCGCCAGCGCCAGCAGAATGGCGCCCGTGGCCCCCATGGCGCCGCCCTCGGTGGGGGTGGCGACGCCGATGAATATGGTCCCCAGCACCAGGAAGATCAGCGCCAGCGGCGGCACCATGACGAAGGTGACCTGTTGGGCCAAATGCGAAAGCACGCGCATGCCGGTCGCCTTGGCCATGATCCAGTTGAGCAGCGCCGCCGCGAAGGCGACGACGATGCCCACCGCCATGCACAGGATGACGAAATCGGCGCCCTTGTAGGGCGATCCCCGCATCACCCACCAACTGACCCAGCCGGAAGCGACCGCTAGCACCGCCAGCGACATGAGCCCGCGCTGGCCGCCCGCTTCCCGGAAACCAACCGCTTCCGCCGGCAGCCCCGGCACCGCGGCCGGCGCAATCAGCGTCACCAGGAATATGTAGCCGGCATAGAGCGCCGCCAGGACGACGCCGGGAATGAAGGCGCCTTCGTACATATCGCCCACCGAACGGCCCAATTGATCGGCCAGGATGATCAGCACCAGCGAGGGGGGAATGATCTGCGCCAGCGTGCCCGACGCGGCGATGACGCCCGACGCCACCCGCCGGTCGTAGCCATAGCGCAACATGATCGGCAGCGAGATCAGGCCCATGGAGATCACCGACGCCGCCACCACCCCCGTGGTTGCCGCCAGCAGCGCGCCGACAAAGACCACGGCGAAGGCAAGGCCGCCGCGCACGGTGCCGAAAAGCTGGCCGATGGTGTCCAGCAGGTCCTCGGCCATGCCCGATCGCTCGAGGATCAGTCCCATGAGGGTGAAAAACGGAATCGCCAGCAGCGTGTCGTTGCTCATGATCCCGTAGATGCGTTCCGGCAGGGACTGCAGCAGCGGCCAGCTCAAGGTGATGTTTCCGCCCGAAAGCGGCGCCAGTTCCACGCCCACGATGAAAAACAGCAGGCCCACCGCCCCCAGCGAAAAGGCCACCGGATAACCCAGGAGCAGGAAGAAGACGAGGGCCAGGAACATGATCGGCGCCATGTTCTGGGCGATGAAGGCGGCCACGGCGAGGGTTCCGGCTTCCGGCGGGGGCTCGTCTAGCGTGCTAACTCTGACATATCGTTCCCTCTCGTCGTCATGCCCGGACTTGATCCGGGCATCCACGATCCGTGGATCGCCGGGTCAAGCCCGGCGATGACGGATGGATGGAGGGGGTATCGAATGTCAGAAACACAACACTAGTCTCGCCGCGCCGCCGCGAGCTTGGCGGCCGCCTCGTCGGCGAGCGCGAGCAACAGGCGTTCGGCCTCGCTGATGGCGGGGTGCCCGGTCGCGGCATGGGGGTCCTCCATCATGCCGCGCATGATGGCGATGCGCTTGATGAGTTCCGACACCCCTTGCGCCAGCAGCAGCGCGAAGGCGAGCGGGACCAGGAATTTGCCCGGCCAGACCGCAAGCCCGCCGGCATTGGAGGACTGCTCGTTTTGCAGGAACGAGCGCAGGAAGAACGGCCAGCCCGTCACCACCATGACCAGGGAAACGGGAATCAGGAAGAGCGTGTGGCCGACAATGTCGATCCAGTCCCGCGTCCGCTTCGACGCCATGTTGGAGACGATGTCGATGCGGATGTGCTCGTTGTCGCGAAGCGTCCACGACGCACACAGCAGGAAGACCGCGCTGAACAGCAGCCACTGGACTTCCAGCCAGGCGTTGGACGACATGTTGAAGATCTTGCGCACGGTCGCGTTGCCGGCGCTGACCAGCACCGCCACCAGGATCATCCACGCGATCCAGATGCCGAGCCGGCGGTTCACCGCGTCCACGGCGCGGCTGAATTTTAGAAGCGCTGTCATCCCCGTCCGCCCTGTCGTTTTCTTTGCCCGGCGATGGGTTCAGTTGGCCGTGAATCGGCGATGAAAGTCAACGGCTTGTAAGTCGTTGCGCCGCCTTGATCTCAGTCAAGGCCGGTCGCCGGCGTCGCCCCTACATTTTGCCCGGCGCTATCCGCGGCGCCAGCACGAGGGACACCAATGCAAATACCATTGCAAATCACGTTCAAGGGCATCCCCTCCTCCCCGGCCATCGAAGAGCGCGTGCGGCTGCAAGCCGCGCGCCTCGACCGCTTTTACCACCGCAT
>CAZIVY010000153.1:0-2189 GCA_964542505.1 uncultured Rhodospirillaceae bacterium | reverse complement strand
GTGATCTTGTCCAGGAGCTCCTGGCCGATGGGGCCGTCCACCACCTTGTTCATGTGCGCCACGTCGCGGAACGCGAAGGGCATGTTGAACACGTTGACCTCGTCGACGATGGGACCCATGGGGCCGACGCTGACCCGCACCATTTGCAGTGCGCCCACTTGCGCCTGTTCGATGGTCTCCTTCTCGGCGCCGAGTTGCATCGACGGGAAGATTTCAATGCTCAAGCGGCCGTTGGTGGCCGTCTCCAGTTTCTTGCCCATGCGGGTCACGGCCTCGACCGTGGGATAGCCCGGCGGGTGCACGTCCGCGGACTTCAGCACCGTCTTGGCCTGGGCCCAGGCGGTGCCGGCGGCGCCGACGCTGGACACGGCGAATGCCGCGCCGATCAAGATTCCGCCAAGCGCGCGGATGGCGGTCGTGGTTCCGATGTTCATGGAATGTCTCCCCTGTTGCCTTGCGGGCGAATGCGCCCTCCCGAGATCCAAGCCCGTTGCCCCGGCTTTGATTGACAGTGTTCCGGACCGAGGGATACCGTCAAGACGAAAATCGGCGTACAAGCTCGAAAAATCAGGCGAATTCGATCCACAAGCGATGACTCCCGTGCCGTCAATGGACGCTCCACGGTTGAAGGCGCCGCCCGGCGCCTGCGACACCCACATCCACATCTACGGGCCGAAAGACAAATACCCAGTGGCGCCCACCGCGCCATTCGCGCCCCCCTTCGCCCCGCTGGAGGCCTACCGCAAGGTCATGGCGCGGCTGGGCCTCGAGCGCGTCGTGGTCGTCCAGCCGGCGGCCTATGCCACGGACAACCGCTGCACGATGGAAGCCGTGGCCGCCATCGGCGCCGCCAAGGCCCGCGCCGTCGTCGTGGTCGATCAGAGCACCAGAGACGCCGACCTTGAGCGCCTGACCCAGGCCGGCGCGCGGGGCATCCGCTTTCACATGCTGCCAGGCGGCGTGCTCCCCTGGGATATCCTCGAGCACATGGCGGCGCGCGTCCACGCCTTCGGCTGGCTGGTGCAACTTCAACTCGACGGCCGCCTGTTGCCCGAGCGCGAGGCCATGTTGCGCCGCCTTCCCGGCAAGCTGATCGTCGACCACACGGGAAAATTCCTCGAGCCTGTGGCCCCCGACCATCCGGCGTTCAAGGTGCTGCTGGGCCTGGTCGATGGCGGGCGCTGCTGGGTCAAGCTGGCGGCGGCCTACGAAACCTCGAAGGCGGGGCCGCCCGGTTACGCCGATGTCGGTCTTCTGGCCAAGGCGCTCATCAAGGCCGCGCCCGAGCGCATGCTGTGGGCCAGCAACTGGCCGTACCCGGCGCCAAAACCCAATCCGCAAGATGACGCCATGATGCTCGACGTGCTGCTTCACTGGTGCCCGGACGAGGCGGCGCGCCAGCGCATACTGGCCGACAACCCGGCCGAACTTTACGGCTTCGGGTGACGCCGCCATGAAGCTCATCCTGATCACCGGGGCCGGCGGCGGCGTGGCGCGGATGCTGCGGCCGCTCATGCGGGCCGACTACCGTCTGCGGCTCACCGATCTGGCGCCGGTTTCCGACCGCGTGGCGGGGGAGGAGTGGGCGCCCGCCAATCTGGCGGACTTCGACGCCGTGCTTCGCGCCGTCAAGGGCGTGGACGGCATCGTGCATCTGGGCGGCTATTCGGTCGAGGGGCCGTGGCCGGCGATCCTCGATGCCAATATCAGTGGCGCCTACAATTTGTTCGAGGCGGCGCGGCAAGCGGGGGTGAAGCGGATCGTCTTCGCCAGTTCCAACCACGCGGTCGGCTTTTACCGCCGCGACCAGACCATCGGCGTCGACGTTCCGCCGCGTCCCGATTCCCGCTACGGCGTCAGCAAGGTCTTCGGCGAGGCGCTGGCGAGCCTCTACGCGTCCAAATACGGGGCCGAGGTGCTGAGCATCCGCATCGGCAATGTGAACGAGAAGCCGCTCGACGTGCGCCGCCTCAGCATCTGGATCAGCCCGCGCGATCTCTACCAGTTGGTGCGCATCGGGCTGGAGCGGCCGCGGCTTGGCCACGAGATCGTCTACGGTGCGTCCGCAAGCGGACGCGCCTGGTGGGACAACGCCAACGCCCGGCGGCTGGGCTACGCGCCCCGCGACCGGGCCGACGACTTCGCCGCCGAGGTGCTGTCCGCGCATCCGGCGACAAGCGGCGACGCGG
>CAZIVY010000152.1:0-2785 GCA_964542505.1 uncultured Rhodospirillaceae bacterium | reverse complement strand
GCCCTGCCCTGGCTCGTCGGCATGAGCTACAAGGCGGTGCGCACCGACCGCCACAAACTAATCCACTGGGTGAACCGCGGGCGCTCGGGCGAGCTCGACGAGCTCTACGATTTGGACCGGGACCCGTTTGAGCTGGAGAATCTGATCGCGAGCCGTGCGCATGCCGGTATTCGGGACAGGCTCCGGCGCGAGTTGAAGCGACTGGTGGTCGAAGCGCTCGGCCTGTGAGTTTGCATCCTCATCTTTTCCCTCTCCGACGCGCACGTTGCGGCCTGAACCGCGGCGTCGCGACGGAGGCGCCGCGTCATCAACAGCGCGGCGCGCCAGATGCCGGCGTCGGAAATCGTCCGGTATCGTCAGCCGACCGCAGTGGTCGTACGTTGCGCGCCGGCAGGTTGGCCAACCGCTCCTCGGCGAATGTTGCGGCGTATCCGCCGAGCTCGAGACTCTACAGGTACCCGGCAATGTCCATGACACCCTCCGTGTGGTTCGGGGCAGGTTAGCACTGCGTGGGCGCGCGGCGGAGCCCCACACCGGGGGCGCGGCTTGTGGGCATCATTGCCATGAGTGGCTATCGCTGCGCCGAGAAGCGGGGCATCGCACTTCCGGTCGTTGCACTTTCCCGAAGTGGTAGAGATTGCCGCGAATTTCCGACTTTGGCGGTGGAGCGGACATGGCAACCCGACACGGTCGCGAATTATGAGTTCACGTCCTCGTTTGCCGAACGCGCGGCCCGGCCTTCGTTGCCGGTGCGCTTGAGCACGTCATTGGCGACGCCGACCGTCCCGTTCCCTGATTAGAGATCAAGACCCACGAGTTGCCCATGTTCCTGGTTCCCGGCCACACTCGCGCATTGGGGATACTGACTCATCGACGGAGGTGCCTAATGAATGCCGCCGGATCGAGGCCGACCGCATCGGCCACTTCCAGAAACTCGATCACGTCCAGGCGACGTTCGCCCTTTTCGTATTTCGAGACGAAGGACTGCGGCCGGGAAAGACGCCGCGCGAGTGCCTCCTGGGTAAGGCCGGCCTTCTTCCGCCGATCCGCGAGGAGCGCACGAAAGCGTTTGTCAGCCCGGGAATGGATGGTCTTGGACACTGGTCGTCGGCCGCGTTGAAGCCAACGATCCGATAACCCTCATTGAAAAGTATCCCAAAAGAGGATGCTGAATACACGTGCGGCGGCGCCTGAATCGATGTGGCGATCAAGGACGGCTGGCGCAACGCCAAGCACGGGACGCAATGGACGGCAACGCTGGCGGCCTACGCCTTCCCGGTGTTCGGCAACGTGCCGGCGGCGGACATCGACGTGGCGATGGTGCTCAAGGCGCTGGAACCCATTTGGAAGCAAAAGCCGGAAACCGCCGCGCGGGTGCGCGGGCGCATCGAGGCGGTGCTGGATTGGGCGGCGGCGCGGGGCTTCCGCTTCGGCGACAACCCGGCGCGCTGGCGCGGGCATCTTGCGAACCTTCTGCCGGCGCGCGCCAAGGTGCGCCGCGTGACGCACCATCCGGCGCTGCCCTATGCCCGCATGGGGGAATTCATGGCGGCGCTGCGAGGCCAAGAAGGCATCGCGGCGCGGGCGCTCGACTTCCTGATCCTGACGGCGGCGCGCACGTCCGAGGCCACCGGCGCAACCTGGGACGAAATCGACCTCGGCGCGGCGACGTGGACGATTCCGGGCGAGCGCATCAAGGCGGGCAAGGAACACCGCGTGCCGCTGTCCGCGCCCGCGCTGGCAATCGTCCGGGCGATGGCCGGGACGCGGGAAAGCGAATTCGTCTTTCCCGGCGGGCGGCGCGCACGGCCCTTGTCGAACATGGCGATGGCGAGCGTGCTGGATCGCATGGGGCGCGGCGACATCACGGTGCATGGCTTTCGCAGCGCCTTCCGCGATTGGTGCGCCGAAAAGACGAACTACCCGCGCGAGGTCGCCGAAATGGCGCTGGCGCACGCGGTCGGCGACAAGGTTGAGGCGGCCTACCGGCGCGGCGACCTGTTCGAGAAGCGCCGGCGCATCATGGCCGATTGGGCGAAGTTCTGCGGCGCCATCGCGAAGCCGGAAGTCGAGAACGTGGTCGCGCTCGCCGGCACGCGGCGGGCGAGCTGAGATTTTACCCCGCGCTGGCCAAAGCACACAAATTGACGATACCGTTTACCCGCAAAGATCGAGCCGAAGAATGGAGGTTCACCTTGAGAGCGCTAGCCATGGTGGCTGCCACTTTTGCTGCCGGATGCACTCAGATGGGACCAATACCGGGTCCGCGAGTGGCGTCGCCACTGAATCCGGGATGCGAGCTCGTTGTCGATTTCGGTGGTCCCTCTGTGGTCATGCATCGGTCTGCTAAAGTTCCCGCGAACGCCGACTTCTACGGATTGATGCGCCAAAGTGGGAACAATCAGGCCTTTGGCTACAATTGCACGTGTATTCCAGAGACGGATTTCGGCAAGGTGACTGCGGCGCTAGCAGAAACGGATTACGCGCAAACTGTGTTCGAAATGGGGGGCACCGTGGTATCGGCATCGTTTGCGGACTCTCCTTTCGGCGGCAAGTTGTTTCGCGCGGAGTCCCTAGTTCCTACGCTATATGGTGAGATGACCTTACGTACTCACGCTTATTACTTCCGGCAGTGTGGCGTGATGGTCACAACCACAGAACTCACCCGTTCGATACTGCAAACAGGAGCCGAAAGCGCTCAGTTCCTTGCATCGGTGCGGCGGGCAGGTAGCTTAGCTCCCGGAACGACACCGGCCGGGCAGTCCGATGTCGCCGAACGGCTGCG
>CAZIVY010000151.1:0-2271 GCA_964542505.1 uncultured Rhodospirillaceae bacterium | reverse complement strand
GCGCCCACCGCCTTGTAGATCTCGGACCCTTGCTTGTAGGCGTGAGCGCGCATGGCGACGTCGTTCGGGTGGTCGTCGAAATGCACGTTCGGGACCGGCAGGCCGTATTGGTCCTTTTCGCTGGCATGGAGCGACACGCGGTTGGTTTCCCGCGGCATGTCCTCGCCCACCAGCCACATGCCGGCTATGCGGTCGTAGGCGTCCATGGCCGAGGTAAAGTCGCGCCCCCAGGCCCCGGGTTTCAGGAACGCGGCCATGAACGGGACGCCGAGCGCCAGCGTTTCCATCTCGTAGCCGCCGGCGAAGCCGCGCTTCGGGTCGTGGCCGGACTCGTCGGTAACGATGCCGGCCATGGTGGTGCCGCGGTAGAAATACACCGGCTTTTCGAAGGTGGCGTAAACCGAGCCGGTCATGTGGCGCATGTAATTCTTGCCCACCATGCCGGACGAATTCGCCAGCCCGTCCTTGAACTGCGCGGAGGCGGAGTTGAGCAGGAGCCGCGGGCTTTCGATCGAATTGCCGGCAACGCAGACAACGCGCGCCTTCTGCACCTGCACGCGCCCGTCCTTGTCGGCGTAGCGTACGCCGGTGACCTTGCCACTGGCGTCGTGCTCGATGACCAGGGCATGGGATTGCGCCCGCACTTCAAGCTTGTTGGTGGCCTCGCCCTGGGGAATCTCGGTGTAAAGGGTGGACCACTTGGCGCCCGAGATGCAGCCCTGGAAACAGAAGCCGATCTGCTGGCAGGCGCCGCGGTCGGCGCGGGGCTGGGAATTGATCGCCATGTTGCCGGTATGGACGTTTTTGTAGCCGAGCTTCTTCGCCCCGGCGGCGAAGACCTTGAAATTATTGTTGCCGGGCAGGCGCGGAATGCCATGTGTGCCGGTGACGCCAAGCTTGTCCTCGGCGCGCTGATAGAACGGCGCCATGTCGTCGAGCCCGATGGGCCAATCGATCAGGTTGGCGCCGGCAATGGCCCCGTAGGTGCCGCGGGCCTTGAATTCATGCGCCTGGAAGCGCAACGACGCGCCCGCCCAATGCACCGTCGAGCCGCCGACGCCTTTCACGATCCAGGCGGGGAGGCCGGAAAAATCCTTGGCCACTTGCCAGGCGCCGGACGTGGTGCGCTTGTCGACCCAGGCGGTCTTGCCGAACATCCCCCATTCGTCGTTGACGAAATCGGTGATTTCGTTGCGCGCGCCGGCCTCGAGGACGACAACCTCGACGCCTTTTTGCGCCAGTTCATTGGCCAATGTGCCGCCGCCGGCGCCGGAGCCGATGATGACGACGACATTGCCGTTGGTCAGTTCATATTTCGCTGCCATGGCACCCTCCCTACGCGTCCTAGAGCCAGTTAAGATCGTCAAAGCCGCGGTTGATGTAACCGCCTTGGGGCGCCGACGGCCCTTCATAGCCGAGCTTGGCCCAGACCTCTTTCTGGTTGTAGAGCGAGACCACCAGGTCGCCGCGCACCTTGGCGAACAAGGGCGTGCTCTCGATCGCCTTCAGCGCCTGTACGCGCTCGGCTTCGGTGGCCAGGGCGGCATAGGGCTTGCTGGCGATCTTGAGCGCCGCCGTGTCGAGAGCCTCGACGCCCTTGACGAAGAGTTCCTTCACCTTGGCGTCGGCCGCGGCGTCGTCATAGGGGGCGATGGCGCGGGCATAGGCGTCGTTGCCCAGGCGGTCATGCGGGTAGATGTCGCGGGACATTTGCAGCAGCGTCCTCGCCACGTCGGGCGGCAGGTTCTTCATCGTCTGCGCCCAGGCGGCGCGCGGATCGACGATGATGTCGGTCGCGGCCAGCGCGCCAACCGCCACCGCCGTACCCGATGTGGCGGCAAGGAACCTGCGCCGCGTCACCCGGGCTCGTTTGTCGAGCTTTCGCATGATTTTCCTCCCCTAGTTCATGTCGTTATCCCCTAGCCAAGGATTGCGCTTTGCAACAGCACTGTCAACTAGTGGATAGAATCTAACGTTTGGTGCCCGCTCAGAAATGGGTAACCCGTTGAACCGATTCGACACTCGGCAGCGACTTCTGTTAGATTTTATCCACTAGAAGGGCCACGCGCGCTCGACGATGGCGCGGGCGTCGGCGCTGGCCGGCAGGGTGCCGGTCATGCGCCCGCCGGACTGGCCGAGGCGGGTGGCGATAAAGGCGTCGGCGACGGCGGCCGGGGCGTGGCGGGCGAGCAGCGCGCCTTGCAGGGCGAGCACCATGCGCTCCACCAAATGGCGGGCGCCGGCCTCTTGGCCCAAGCCGGCGCGCAAATC
>CAZIVY010000150.1:0-6274 GCA_964542505.1 uncultured Rhodospirillaceae bacterium | reverse complement strand
CATGGTGCCATCGGGACGCGGCGTTTCCTCGAGGGTGTAATTGGGGAACGACGTCGCTTCGTTGAAGCGGGCGGTATCCGACAGCACCGGCCACAATACTTCCGGCGGCAGATCGAAGCTGAACTGGAACGTGCGGCGATGCTCCCGGCTCATGGGCGATGAACCTGTTCGACCCTTTAGCGCCAGACGACGGGCGATCCTAGACCAAGACCAAGAACTGGATTAAGGGCGGCCGCGCCGCTTTCATCGGCCCCCCATAGGGGCCCTCGGCGTCGGCATCGGTGAACGGCACGGACATCCGGCGACGTTAGAGCAGTATCCGGCCGGATGGAACCGGCGATATCGCGCGCCGCCGCATCACCTCGCCGGGGGAAGCCCGCGGCCATGGACGAGGGCGAACAACGCCGGAATGACGATGAGGGTCAGCACCGTCGATGAGACCATGCCGCCGATCATCGGCACGGCGATGCGCCGCATGACCTCGGAACCGGTGCCCGATATCCACAGAATCGGCAAGAGGCCGGCCATGATCGCCGAGACAGTCATCATCTTCGGGCGGACGCGCTCCACCGCGCCCTCCATTATCGCGGCATGGACATCGGCGCGGGTCAGCGGCCGATTCTCGGCTCGCCGCCCGCGCGCGATGTCCTGGAGCGCGTGATCGAGATAGATCAGCATGACGACGCCGGTCTCGGCAGCCACGCCGGCCAGCGCGATGAAACCCACCGCCACGGCGACGCTCAAATTGAATCCGAGCCAGTACATGAGCCAGACGCCGCCGATCAAGGCGAAGGGCACCGACAACATGACGATCAGCGTCTCGGTAATGCGGCCGAAGTTCAGGTAGAGCAGCACGAAAATGAGGACGAGGGTCACGGGAACGACAAGCTGAAGCCGCGCCTTGGCGCGTTCGAGATATTCGAACTGCCCGCTCCAGATCACGCCGTAGCCGGGCGGAAATTTGATGGAATCCCGCACCGCCTGCTGCGCGCGCGCGACATAGCCGCCGAAATCGCTTTCCCGCGTATCGACAAAAATATAGGCCACGATCTGGGCGTTCTCGGTGCGGATGGTCGAGGGGCCTTGTTCCAGGTTGACGCGGGCCACCTGGCCAAGGGGAATCATCGCGCCTTGGCTGGTGGCCACCAGAACCTGGGTCGCGATCGCCTGCGGGTCGCTGCGCAGATCGCGCGGGTAGCGGACATTCACCGGGAAGCGCTCGCGCCCCTCCACCGTGGTGGTCACCGTCTCCCCCCCGAGGGCGGTGACGATGACATCCTGGACGTCCTCGATCATCAGGCCGTAGCGCGCCAACGCGGCGCGGTCCGGCTCGATGTTGAGGTAGTACGCGCCGCCGATGCGTTCGGCGAAGGCGCTGGTGGTTCCGGGGACGTTGCGGACAACGGTTTCGATCTGCTTCGCCAGCCGGTCGATTTCCGCCAGCTCCTTGCCGTAGACCTTGATGCCCACGGGGGTCCGGATGCCGGTGGAAAGCATGTCGATGCGGGCCCGGATGGGCATGGTCCAGGCGTTGCTGACGCCCGGAAACTGCAGCGCCTTGTCCATCTCGGCAATCAACCCATCGATGGTCAGTCCCGGCCGCCACTGGTCCGGCGGCTTGAGGTTGACGATGGTCTCGAACATCTCCGTCGGCGCCGGGTCGGTGGCGGTGTTGGCGCGTCCGGCCTTGGCGTAAACGGACGCGACCTCGGGGAAACTCTTGATGATCTTGTCCTGGGTTTGCGCCAACTCCGCCGCCTTGGTGATCGACAGGCCCGGCAGCGTGACCGGCATGTACATCAGGGTGCCCTCGTTCAGGGTGGGCATGAACTCGGTGCCAAGGCGCATGATCGGATAGGCCGAGGCGCCGAGCGCCGCCACGGCCAGAAGGAGGGTGAGCGTCTTCGCCCGCAAGACGAGATGAATCACCGGGCGATAAATCCAAATGAGAAAACGATTCAGCGGGTTCTTGCGCTCGGGCATGATGCGGCCGCGGACGAAGAGCACCATCAGGACCGGCACCAGCGTGATCGAGAGCAGCGCCGCCCCCGCCAGAGCGAAGGTGTAGGTATAGACCAGTGGCTTGAAGAGGCGTCCCTCTTGCGCCTCGAGGGTAAAGACCGGCGCGAACGAGACGGTGAGCACCAGCAAGCTGAAGAACAGCGCCGGACCGACCTCGACCGCCGCCTGGATCACCACTTCGCGGCGCGGCTTATCCGGCGCGGCGCGCTCGATCCGCTTGTGGGCGTTCTCGATCATGACGATGGCGGCGTCGACCATGGCGCCGATGGCGATGGCGATGCCGCCCAGGCTCATGATGTTCGAGCTGATGCCGAGCGCGCGCATGACAATGAAGGCGATCAGCACCCCCACCGGCAGCATGAGGATGGCCACCATGGCGCTGCGCGCATGGAGCAGGAACACGACGCAGACCGCGGCGACGATCAGGCTTTCCTCGATCAGCGTCGTCTTCAGGGTCTCGATCGCCCGGTAGATGAGGTCCGAACGGTCGTAGACCGGCCGGATCGAGACCCCCTCCGGCAAGCTCCCGGCAAGCTCGGCGATCTTGTCCTTGACGTTGCGGATCACATTCAAGGCGTTGGCGCCGTCGCGTTGCAGGACGATGCCGCTCACCACCTCGCCCTCTCCGTCGAGCTCGGTAACGCCGCGGCGCTCGTCGGGGCCCAGCTCGACGCGCGCCACGTCGCGCAGAAGCACCGGCGTGCCGCGTTCGACCTTGAGCACGATCTGCGCCAGATCGGCCGGGCCGCGCAAATAGCCGCGCCCGCGGACCACGAACTCGGTCTCCGCCATCTCCACCACCCGGCCGCCCACATCCATGTTGCTGGCTCGGATGGCGTCGCGAACGCGCGAGAGCGGAATGCCGTAGGCCTGCAGTTTGCGCGGGTCGACGACCACCTGGTACTGCTTGACGAACCCGCCGACGCTCGCCACCTCGGCGACGCCCTCGGCCTTGGTCAATTGGTAACGGATGAACCAGTCCTGCAGCGCGCGGAGTTCGGCCAGCGTGCGCTGCGCGCCCACCACCACGTACTGGTAGACCCAGCCGACGCCGGTGGCGTCGGGTCCGAGCGACGGCGTCAGCCCGGCCGGCAACCGCTTAGCGGCGAAATTCAGGTATTCGAGAACCCGGCTCCGCGCCCAGTAAATGTCGGTGCCGTCCTCGAACACCACATAGACGAAGGACACGCCGAAGGTCGAGAAACCGCGGACGACCTTGGAGCGCGGCACCGCCAGCAGCGCCGTCGTCAATGGATAGGTGACCTGATCCTCGATCACCTGCGGCGCCTGGCCCGGATATTCGGTGTAGACGATGACCTGGGTGTCGGAGAGGTCGGGAATGGCGTCGAGCGGCGTGCGCAGGACCGCGTAGACGCCAGCCGCCACGATGAACAGCGTCGCCAGCAGGACGAGAAAAACGCTCCCCGCCGACCAGCGGATGATAGCCGCTATCATTTGGACGTCTCCTTCCCCTCGGGCGCGGTGAAGGAGCGCAAGGCCGCCCGCAGGTTGCTTTCCGCGTCGAGGAGGAAATTCGCCGACACGACAACCCGATCCTCGGCGGCGAGACCGGCGCGAATTTCGTAGAACCCGTCGCCCGCCGCGCCGATCTTCACCTCGCGCGGCTCGAAGCGGCCTTCGCCGCGTTCCACCAGGACCACTTGCCGGGTGCCGCTGTCGATCACCGCCGAGTCCGGCACCACGAGCACCAGGCCCAAGTCGGCGCCGGCGCTGAGCTCGACGCTCGCGTACATGTCGGCGCGCAGCCGGCCGGCCGGGTTGGGGACGACGACGCGCACCCGCGCGGTGCGCGTATCGCGCGATACGGTGGGATAGATGAATTCGACGATGCCCTTGAATTCGACCCCGGGATAGGCGTTCACGGTGATGCGCGCCGGCTGCCCTTCGCGCACGGCGGCGAGATCCTGCTCGAAAACCTCGGCAATGAGCCACACGGTGGAGAGGTCGGCGGTCTTGAGCAGCGTGTCACCGGGCATGAAGCGCATGCCTTCGACGGCCGGCTTCTCCAGAACGACGCCGGCGACCGGAGAGCGGAGCGTTATCAGCCGGCTCGCCGTGCCGTCGCGCTGCAAGCGCTGCAGTTCGTCGGCGGGGAAGTCGAGGTTGCGCAACCGCTGCAGCGCCCCGTTCAACAGCGCGCGCACGGTGGTCCGCACCGTGTTGTCGGCATCCGAGGACAATGCGCGCGCGGCTTCCGACGCGATCGCGTATTCCTGTTGCGCCTGAACCAGCTCGGGGCTGTAGACCTGCATCAGCGGCTGGCCGCGCTGGATCGGCTGGCCGGTGGTGTTGACGTGCAGTTTCTCGATATAGCCCTCGAACTTGGCGTTGATGACGGCGAGCCGGCTTTCGTCCATTTGCACCGTGCCGACGGCGCGGATGGTCCGCGACAGGTTTCGCATCTGCACCTGTTCGGTGCGGACGCCCAGCCGCTGCACCTTCGCCAGGCTGATCCTGATCGTGCCGTCGTCCTTGTCTTCGCCCTCATAGACAGGGATGTAATCCATCCCCATCGAATCCTTTTTCGGCGCCGGGGAGGTGTCGGGGAGCCCCATGGGATGCCGGAAATAGAGAACCTTGCGCTGTCCCGGCGCCGTGGTTTCCGACGTTGGTCCGACGTTGGCCGGCCCATGCGGAGCGGGTGGATAACGGCCGAGCCAGTAGCCGGCGCCGAGCGCGCCCCCAGCAAGGGCGATAAAAGCCGTGACGACGAGAGCGCGATTCATAGTTCGCCTCCGATCAACCGTTCGATGTCGGCCAAGCGCGCGTGCTGCTCGACCAGCACCTTGAGGTGATCGAGCAGCACCCGGCGCACCCGCTGCTCCGTTTCCAGCACCGTGGCCAGATCGACGCGGCCAACTTCATAGCCGCCGATGGCCGTGTCGTAGGCGAGCCGGGCTTGCGGCAGATGCGCGCCATGGAGCAGGCGGTAGATTTTGCTCGCCGCTTCCAGCCCCCAATAGGCCTCCTCGATCTCGCCGCGCACGCGCGCGGCGGTGGCGTCGAGGCGCGATTTCGCCGCCCCCAACATCGCCGCCGCCTCGCGTTCCTGGGCGCGGCGCAGCCCCCAGCGCAGCGGAATCTTGAATTCGATCATGGCCTCGTAGCCGCTGAACCGCCGGTCGCGGTCGACGGCGGAAATGCCCAGCGTCACGTCCGGGTACCAGTTTTTTTCCACCAGCGTCCGGCTGCCTTCGGCCGCCAGGATTTGCGCTTCGCCGGCCGCAAGCTGCGGATTGGCCAGCCGCGCCCGCTCCAGAAGCTCGGCCAGCTTGAGGGTCGACTCGGGCGGGATCGGCCGCAAGCTTCGCGGCGCGGCGAGCGGCTCGCCCGGCCGGCGGTTGAGCAGCGCGTTGATCTGCGCGGCGGTCCCGCGCTTCCCGGCCTCCAGCCGCGCCAAGTCGGTCTGCACTTCCGTTCTCTCGATCGCCGCCTTGAGGACTTCCTGCTGGTTGCCGAGACCCTGGGCGTAGCGCCGCTCGGCGACATCGGCGATGGTGCCGACGGCACGCGCCAAGTCCTCGGTGAGCCGAAAAGCCTCGTGCGCCGCGTAGTAGCCGGCGAATACGGTCTTGATCCGGGCCACCAACTCGGTTTCGGCGGCGCGGCGGCGCTCGCGGGCGGTGCCGGCTTCGGAACGCGCCACGGTCTCGCGCAATTCGCGCTTGCCCCAAAGGGGAAATTCCTGCTGGATTCCGTACTTGATCATCCCCAGGCGATCAGGCGCCAGCGAACCCGCGCGGCGGTCGATTTCCTCGAACTCGCCGCGAAACACCGGATCGGGCAGCGAGCCGGCGGCGTCGGCGCGCGCCACCGCCGCCGCCGCCTCAAGCCCCATGGCCGCGAGGTCCGGGCTCATCTGGCGCGCGATAGCGAGAAGCTCGTCGACCGCGGCTCCGGGCGCCCCCGGCATCGCTGGCGGCGGTGACGTTTGCGCGGCCGCCACGGTGGTCGTTGCAACGAAAAGACCGCCCACCAACCAGGCAAGAAAGGGCTTCGTCATGACATTCGTTTCCCTACAGCTCAGCATGCGCCCGCATGGGCCGCTGGAGGCCGGGAACGACCTCCGCGCCATGCGCGCCGACCGGCCCTAGCGGCCGGAACCGTCGTTAAGCGAGGGACGAGTGGCGGGGAGGCCGGAAGGGGGGAAAGCCCAAGGCCGAGGTCAATCCGTCCCGATCGGGACGGATCGTTGACGACGCCGGGGGCGGCGCGAAAGGAAACGCCGACG
>CAZIVY010000149.1:0-2823 GCA_964542505.1 uncultured Rhodospirillaceae bacterium | reverse complement strand
GGTCCGGGTAAGACTAGCCCTTTAATGGCCATCGTCGAACCGCTCGCCGCCGCGCTGGACTTTCCGCACCGGCATCTTCTCGGCATTCGCGGGCTCCAGCCGGCTGAAATCACGCTCATCCTCGACCGCGCGGACGCCTATGTGGCGCAAAACCGCCAGGTGGACAAGAAACAGTCGGTGTTGCGCGGGCGCACGCTGATCAACCTGTTCTTCGAGAACTCGACTCGCACCCGCACCTCGTTCGAACTGGCGGGCAAGCGCCTCGGCGCCGACGTCATCAACATGTCGGTCGCCGCCTCGGCGATCAAGAAGGGCGAGACCCTGATCGACACCGCGATGACCCTCAACGCCATGCACCCCGACGTGCTGGTGGTGCGCCACCCGGATTCGGGCGCGGCTGAGCTTTTGTCGCAAAAAGTCGATTGCGCGGTGGTCAACGCCGGCGACGGCAGCCACGAACACCCGACCCAGGCGCTGCTCGACGCCCTCACCATCCGCCGCCGCAAGGGCCGCATCGCCGGCCTGATCGTCGCCATTTGCGGCGACATCCTGCATTCGCGCGTGGCCCGCTCCAACATCCATCTTCTCAACGTCATGGGGGCGCGCGTCCGCCTGATCGCGCCGCCCACTTTGGTGCCGGCGGCGGTGGAGCGCATGGGCGCCGAGGTCCATCACGACATGC
The DNA here is from genome assembly GCA_964542505.1 of uncultured Rhodospirillaceae bacterium. GTDB lineage: Bacteria > Pseudomonadota > Alphaproteobacteria > Ferrovibrionales > Ferrovibrionaceae > CAZIVY01. Next base: position 2,141 of record CAZIVY010000149.1, on the reverse strand, counting down.
GCCGCGGCCTTGCGGACGTGGACATCGTCATGATGCTGCGCCTGCAAACCGAACGCATGCACGGCTCCTTCGTCCCCTCGATCCGCGAGTATTTTCATTTCTACGGCCTCGACAAGGAAAAGCTTGGCTGCGCCAAGCCGGACGCCCTGATCATGCATCCGGGGCCGATGAATCGCGGGGTCGAAATCGACACCGAAGTGGCCGACGACATTCAGCGCAGCGCCATCCGCGAGCAGGTGGAAATGGGCGTCGCGGTGCGCATGGCGGTGTTGGAACTGCTCACCCGGCGGCTGGCGAACGCGCCCCCCGGAATGCGCGCGGACCGCTGACGCCGTGACCGGCGCCCGTGTCGCCTATATCGACGCCCGCCTGCTCGACCCGGCGACCGGTCTCGACACCAAGGGCGCGCTGCTGACCGAAGGCAATTGCATCGCCGATCTGGGGCCGCGGCTTTTCAACGACGGCGTTCCCGAAGGCATCGACGTCGTGCCCTGTGGCGGTCATTGCCTGGCGCCAGGCTTGATCGACATGCACGCCTGGCTGCGCGAGCCCGGCGCCGAGCACCAGGAGACGCTGGCCACCGCCGCCCGCGCCGCCGCCGCCGGCGGGGTCACCACCGTGGTGGCGATGCCGAACACCGACCCGCCTATCGACGACGCCGCCCTGGTGGAATTCGTCGCCCGCCGGGCGCGCGAAAACGCGATCGTGAACGTGGTGCCCGCCGCCGCCATAACCAAGGGCTTGCGCGGCGCCGAAATGACCGAACTGGGCCTTCTGGCCGAAGCCGGGGCGGCCTTGTTCAGCGACGGCGACCGCGCGGTGGGCAATGCCCGCCTCATGCGCCGCGCGCTGGCCTACGCCACGACGTTCGATCTTTTGCTGGCGCAAGTGTGCGAGGAACCGACCCTTGCCGCCGACGGGACGATGAACGAAGGCGAGGTGGCGACGCGCCTAGGGCTGGCGGGGATTCCGGCCGCCGCCGAAACCATCCTGGTGGAGCGCGACTTGCGGCTGGCGGAACTGACCGGCGGCCGCTGGCACGCGGCGATGCTCTCCACCGCCGACGCCATCGATGCCGTGCGCCGCGCCAAGCGCCAAGGCTTGCGGGTCAGCGCCGGGGCCGCGCCGCACAACTTCGCCCTCAACGAAATCGCCGTGGGCGAGTACCGCACCTTCGCCAAGACCAAGCCGCCCCTTCGCGGCGAGTCCGACCGCAAGGCGGTGGTGCAGGGGCTGGCGGACGGCGCCATCGACGTCATCGTCTCCGCCCACTGCCCCCAGGACCCGGACAGCAAGCGTCTTCCCTTTGCCCAGGCCGAATTCGGCATCATCGGCCTGGAAACCATGCTGGCGCTGGCGCTTGAGCTTCATCACGGCGGGTGGATCCCCCTCCTCAAGGTGCTGGCGTGCATGACCATCAACCCTGCACGGCTGCTGAAGTTCGATTGCGGGCGGTTGGCCAAGGGAGCGCCCGCGGACTTGCTGGTCTTCGACCCCGAAGCCCCCTGGGTCGTCGACGAAAAGAAATTCCGCTCCAAATCGAAGAACTCGCCTTTCGACGGCCGCCCGCTCCAAGGCCATGCGCTGCGCACCGTTGTCGCCGGCCGCACCGTGTTCCAGCGCCGCCGGGAGACCTGAATTGGGCGCCACACCCTATGTGCTGGGGGCCATCGCCGGCGGCTATCTGCTGGGGTCGATCCCCTTCGGGCTGGTGCTGACGCGCCTGGCCGGCCTGGGCGATATCCGTGCCATCGGTTCGGGCAATATTGGCGCCACCAACGTGCTCCGCACCGGGCGCAAGGACCTGGCGGCCCTGACGCTCCTGCTCGACGCCGCCAAGGGCACGCTCGCGGTCACGCTCGGCGAGCAATACGGTCCCGATCTGGCGGTCATGGCGGCCATCGCGGCGTTCATCGGTCACCTTTATCCGGTGTGGCTCGGCTTTGCCGGCGGCAAGGGCGTGGCGACCTACATCGGCATCCTTGCGGGGCTGGCATGGCCCTATGCGGTGCTATTCTGTGCGTTGTGGCTGGCGGCGGCCTTTCTCGGCCGCCGTTCCTCGCTGGCCGCTCTGGCCGCCGGCGGCTCGACCGCAGTGATCTCATGGGTGCTGTCCAGCCCATCGATGTGGCAGGCGGGCC
>CAZIVY010000148.1:0-2306 GCA_964542505.1 uncultured Rhodospirillaceae bacterium | reverse complement strand
GCGTCCGCCGAGGAGATCGGTGAGCGGGACGCCCAACGCCTTGGCGTGCAGGTCGTGGAGCGCCACGTCCACCGCCGCCTTGGTCCAGATGCGGCCCTTGAGCGCGCGCTCCACCCGCGCGCGCCCGGCGCGGCGTTCGCCCGCTTTGAGTCCGATCAAGGCCGGCGCCACGTAGCGTTCCACCGCGCCCACCATTTCGGCGGCGAACTCCTCGGGCTTGCCGGGCGGCGACGACACCGCCTCGCCAAAGCCCTCGAGGCCCGGCTGGTCGGTGACGATCCGCAGCACCACCGAGGTGTGGCTGTCGGCAAAACCCTCGGAGATCCGGAACTCGCGCTGGCCCCGGACGAGGACGGGTATGGCTTCGACGCCGACGATTCGCGCCGGCTGGTTCACTTCTTCAACTGACCAAGCGCCGCCAGCATCTCCTTGTAGAGATTTTCCTGGGTCTCGAGGAAGATGTTGAACTCCGCCGGCCCCAGCAAATGCGTCACCGCCACGTTGACCTTGATGTAGTCGGTGAAGGCCTTGCTTTCGCCCACCTTGCGCATGACGCCGGCCCAATAGGCCACGGCTTCCGGCGGCGCTCCCTTGGGCATGGCGACACCGCGCCACATCTGGAAAGGCGCCACGTCGACGCCTTGCTCCTTCATCGTCGGCACGTCGGGCATGGCGGCGAAGCGGGTGGGACGGAAGACGCCCAGCGCCCGCACTTTCTTGGCTTCCAACTGGCCCATGAATTCCAGCGGGTTGCCGGCGCCGAGGTCGATATGGCCGCCGAGCAGCGCGGTCAGCACTTCGCCGCCGCTGTTGAAGCGCACGACGTTGAGGCTGAGGCCGGAGGCTTTTTCGAAGACGGCGATGGCCATGTCGTCGGCGGTGCCGGCGGAGCCGACCGACACGGTGCGCGCCGGCTTGGTCTTGGCTTGGGCGACCAGGGCGGAGGCGTTCGGGTAGGGCGATTCCTGGCGGACGAAAAGCAGATAGTCGTCGAGCATGAAATTGACCACCGGCGTCAGGTCGCGCCAGCCCTTGGCGTCGGCGACGCGCAGCGGCGTGATCTGCGTCTGCGGGTTGATGAGCACCAGGGTGTGCGCGTCGCCGGCCTTGGTGGACACCACATGGGCGACGCCGGTGGCGCTGCCGCCGCCGGGCTTGTTCACCGGCACCAGGGCGACCGTCGTCAGCTTCTCCTCGGCGACGATCTTGGCGATGACGCGGGCCAGCAAATCGGCGCCGCCGCCGAGGCCGTAGGGAATGACGAATTCGACTTCGCGGGTCGGCTGCCATTGCGCTTGCGCCGGGGCGGCAAGCGCCGCCGCGACGATCAGGCCGAGACCGGCAATACGTAGAGCGGTGTTCATTCTCGCTAACTCCTCCCCTGGGGCCAGCCGTTCAGCGCCGGCCAATTGTTGTTTCATTGCGGGTCATTAGACCTTCGCCGGTGAACTCATGTCAACCGTTGTCGGGGCGGGCTTTAGCCGAGTTCGAAGGTGGTGACGCCAAAGACGCGATCAAGCGCGATCACGGGGTCGGGGCCGGTGTACATGCGCGCGGTTTCGAAGACCGGCGTCATGCCATGGCGTTCCACCAGCGCTTTCGCCCCGGCGTTGACTTCGGGAATGTCGAGGAACAGCGGCTCGCCCACGGCCCTCGCGGCAAGCGCGCGGAACAAGGTCTCGGCCGCTTCGCCGTCATCGGCGAACAGCGGGCCGATCTTGTGGCCGACGCGGCAGCGGCGGACGACGCCGTAACCGGCCAGGCGGCCGTTGCGCCGCACCGCCAACGCCGCCGAATCCGGCATGGCAAGCCAGAGCCGCAAGAATTTTTCGCGGGGCGCCGGGAAACACCCCCGGTCGTAGGCGGCAATGACTTCGAAGGGAAGCGTGGCGGCCTCAACGACGCCCGCCACCGGCGCCGCGGCGCCGATGCCCTGATAGCGAATGTTCTTGTAGGCGCGCCGGTAGCCCGATTTGCGGTAGTTGTGCTGCTGGGCCACGACGCCGTCGAGCCCGACGTTGCGCCCGCGGAGACTGTCCATGCAGGCGTTCCAGATGCGCAGGCCATAACCCTGGCCGCGGTGGCCCGGCTTGACGATGTAGAGGCCGAGGAAGCCGAAGCCATCGGGGTAGGCCACGCCCGAGATCGAGGCGATGGGCTCGCCATCGAGCAGCCCGAGCAGGAACCCTCGCGGGTCGGCTTCATGGAAGCAGCCGGCGTCGTGGAGGCCGGGGTTCCAGCCCTCCGCCGCCGCCCAGTCGGCCATCAGATGCGTTTCCGCGCGGGTCATGACGCGGATCTGGTAG
>CAZIVY010000147.1:0-2179 GCA_964542505.1 uncultured Rhodospirillaceae bacterium | reverse complement strand
CCGACATTCGCTCCGGGCGGCTCTCGATCACCTCGCCGCTGGCGCGGGCGTTGATCGGCAAAGGCGAAGGCGAGGAAGTCGACGTAACCACCCCCGGCGGCTCGCGCACCTACGAAGTCGTTTCCGTCAGCTTCGGGTAGGCGGGGAGCGCTCGGACGGGCCTCACATCGGCGGCGTCACGCCCCGGCCGACATTGACCCGCACCGCCTGGTAGCTGCCGTCCGCCTGTTTGACGGCGTTGCTGATGATGACCTGGGCGCCGGCCTTGATCTCGCTTCTCTCGCCCGGCGTATAGGCGACGATGGGCGTCGTGGGCAAAACGACGACCTTTTTCTCGCCGTCCTTGTACCTGACCGTGATGGTTTGGCCGTCGACGCCCGCAACCGTGGACTCGACATTGGCGTTGGTCATGGTGCTGCCCGGTTGCAAGTCCCAGGGGCGCGAGCCTTCCCCCGTGCCGCGCTGCGACTCCATGAAGATGTGGATGGCGATGGCCTTGTTGACGCCATTCGCTTCGGGCATGGCCGTGACGCCGATATAGGCATTGGGCTTGACGTCGGCGAGCGAAGCCTTGACCAGGGCCATGACGCGGGCGTTTTCCGCAAGCTGAACCGTCAGTTGCGATCCATCGCGCGCCTTGATGATCAGCGCGTTACCCTCGACCTTCTCGATCTGGCCGCGGATACGGGTCGGCGCCGACTGCGCCCAAGCGGGCAATGACGCCAATAGCGCCGCAAAGACGGCCAGTCCGGCGGCCATGACGGCCGTGCGCAGAATTTTCCGCATTTGGCCCTCCCCAACGCCGGTCAATCGCGGCTGTTTTTTCGTGGGCCGACTATAGCAGATCACACCTTGGCGCGCATTCGCCCGCCTCCAGGTCGAAAGCGGAATTCGTTCCAGCGGCGCGGCATGTCGCGGAAGCGCCAGGAGCGGACCCGTCCCCGCGACTCGATCGCCGCGTCGGCGCGGGCGATGAATACCGGCGACGCCGAACCCGCCGCATGGCCCGCCCTTGTTTGGCTTTTTACGGCAACTCGCGCTGTGCGGGAGTACACTCGGCGCTCGTACTGACGGGAAACGGCATCGCTCGAGGAAGATTCGTTCATGGCCGGATAAATGCCCAAGCGGCGGCTCGATTCAAGCTTGTTCGAATACCCTGGGCGGCGGCATAATGAGGGCCGGCGTAGGGGGCGCGATGCTAGGGGCTAAAATCGAACTTGCCGCCGAGCGGAGTTTCATCGGTGCGTGGCACCTCGAAAACCCCGCGGTTTGCGACCAACTCATCCACCTGTTCAAATCGTCCCCGGAAAAGGCGGTGGGCGCCTTCTTCGACCCCAACGGCAACAGAGTTGTCTCCGCGGACAAGGAGTCCGTGGACATGTCGTTTCCACCGAATTCGCCGCAGCCGGCGTTTCGCGGCTATATCGCCGAGTTGCAAAAGGTGGTCCTGAAATACATCGCCGAATTTCCGTGGTGCGCCAATTTTAGCGGCTGGACGGTGGTCGAGCGGGTCAACATCCAATTCTATCCCATGGGAGGCGGGTACAAGACGTTCCACACCGAGCGGGCCTCGGCGGCGATGCCGAACGCGGCGCGCCACTTGGTCTTCATGACCTATCTCAACGACGTCCACGACGCCGGCGGCACCGAATTCCTGCATCAAAAATTGATCGTTTCGCCGCGCAAGGGCCTGACGCTCATCTGGCCGGCCGATTGGACCCACACTCATCGCGGCATCGTCTCGCCGAGCGAGGAAAAATACATCATCACGGGATGGTTCAGTTTCGTCCCGGGCAAACTCGTCGTGAAGGGTTGAGGTGTAACGGCCGGGAATTCACCATGACAGCCGCGCGGCCGGCGTGCCCACGGAGCCCTCTCCGCACCTTGGGGCTGGAGGGTGGGGGGCGGGGACGGTGGCGCGCGATGGCGCGCCGGGTGAGGGCCACTCACCGCCCCAAAGCAGAAGTCCGCGAACCGGCGATGGCGGCGGTTCTTGAGTTCACGGCCTTGGCCGCCGCCGCTTCGCCGCCGGCGCGGGCTGATCGCCGGGCACCGGGATGCCGGGCTCGTGCTTGCTGGTACGGATCGCGAGCATGGTCTTGACGCTGCTTACCGTCGGCGCCGCGGTCAGTTCCGTGGTCAAGAACGCCTGAAAGGCGTCCCAATCCGCGGCGACGAT
>CAZIVY010000146.1:0-1829 GCA_964542505.1 uncultured Rhodospirillaceae bacterium | reverse complement strand
TTCGACCGCGCCAGCGGCCGCTTCACCTTGCGCCTGCCGACGCAAGGATCGCATTTCCTCAAACCCCTGTTCGCCAAGCGCATCTTCAACCTGAAGTCCGGCCGCCTGCGCATCCTCACCCCCGATGTGGGCGGCGGCTTCGGCATGAAGCTCTTCGTCTATCCCGAACCGGTGCTGTGCATGTACGCCGCGCGCCGCCTGGGCAGGCCGGTGAAGTGGGCCGCGGACCGCGGCGAGGCCTTCGTCAGCGACACCCACGGGCGCGACAACCTGACGCTGGGCGAGCTGGCGCTTGACGCCGGCGGCGTGTTCCTGGCGCTGCGGCTGCACGTGCGCGCCAATATGGGCGCTTATCTTTCCACCTTCGCGCCCATGATCCCCACCTCGGCGGCGCTCAAGGTGCTGCCGTCGGTCTATCGCGTGCAAGCGGTCAGCGCCCGCGTGGAAGGCTTGTTCACCAACACCGTGCCGGTGGACGCCTATCGCGGCGCCGGGCGGCCGGAAACGAACTATGTGGTCGAGCGCCTGATCGACGCCGCGGCGGGCGAGATCGGCATCGACCGCGTGGAACTGCGCCGGCGGAATTTCATTCCCCCGCAAGCCATGCCGTGGACAAGCGCCGCCGGGCTTGTCTACGACAGCGGCGAATACGCCCGCGTCCTGGATGCGGCGTTGAGCCAAGCCGGCTGGGCGGGCTTCCCCGCCCGCCGCCGCGAGTCGGCGGCGCGCGGCTTGCGGCGCGGCATTGGCCTGGCCTTTTACCTTGAGGCGACCTCGCCGCCCGGCAGCGAGCACGCGCAGATCGTCTTTCCCGCCGATGGCAAAATGGAAGTGCGCGTCGGCACCCAGTCCAACGGCCAGGGCCACGAAACCGCCTACACCCAGATCGTCGCCGAACGGCTGGGCGTGGCGTGGGACAGCATCCGCGTGGTGCAAGGCGACAGCGATCTGACCCCCACCGGCGGCGGCACCGGCGGGTCGCGCTCGCTCTACATGCAGGGCACGGCGCTTCTGGACGCGGCGGCCAAGGTCGAGGCCCAAGGGAAAATCGCCGCCGGCGAGCATCTGGAAGCGGCCGCCGCCGACATCGAATTTGGCGACGGCCGCTTTCGCATCAAGGGCACCGATCGGGCCATCGGGCTCCTTGAGCTTGCGGCGCGGCTGCGCAAGTCCGGCGGCACGGCCAAGGGCCTCGACGCGATCGTGGACGCGGCCCCGGCGGGCGCGACGTTCCCCTATGGCTGCCACATCGCGGAGCTGGAGGTGGACCCGGCCACCGGCGCGGTCATTCTGTTGCGCTATGTGGTGGCCGACGACATGGGGCGCATCCTCAACCCGCCCATCGCCACCGGGCAGATCCGGGGCGGCGTCGTCCAGGGCCTCGGCCAGGCGCTGCTGGAGCAGGCGGCCTATGACGCCGGCGGGCAGTTGCTGTCCGGGTCGTTCATGGATTATTGCCTGCCGCGCGCCGACGACGTGCCGCCCATCGAGGTGACGTTCGTCGAGGTGCCGTGCCTGAACAACCCGTTGGGGGTCAAGGGGGCGGGCGAAGCCGGCGCCATTGGCGCTTGCGCGGCGGCGATCAACGCCATCCTCGACGCGCTGAAGGACGACGGCGTCCGCCACCTCGACATGCCGGCGACGCCCGAGCGCGTGTGGCGCGCCATCCGCGACGGCGCCGCCAAGCGGCGTTAGGCCGGGCGGGGTTCCAACCTGGCCGACACCGACCCCCACGAAAGCCGCCAATACCCGCCGCGACCCATTGCCGCCGTGGGCGCGGTGGTGTGGAAGGGCGAGCGCTTGCTGCTCATCCGCCGCGGGCGCGAGCC
>CAZIVY010000145.1:0-2999 GCA_964542505.1 uncultured Rhodospirillaceae bacterium | reverse complement strand
CGTAGAAGGAGCGCATGAAATCCGCCGCTTCGTCGGCCCGCGCGCCGCCGGCGCCTTGGCGCGCCAGCGCGTAGGCCGCCGCCAGATGCTTGTCGCGCTCCGCCTCGATGCCCATCCCCCGATCCTTGTCGCCAACGAATCTTGAGTCTAGCGGAAGCGGTCCGGACGGCGCCAGTGCCCTAGTACCGGCTTTCGCGAGTTCGTGAGTCGCGACACGCAACTCACGAGCCGCGAAAGCGGTACAGATTCAATAAGCTTGTACCCTTCATCTATGGTCCGCGCCCCTGGCGGCGTTGCCGCCAATGTATAACAGCGCGCAAGGCGCGCGGGGCGTGGATCGGCGATGGCGGGTGCTAGTGTTGTGGTTCCAACGCTTGATCTCCGATCATCGCATTGGAACCACAACACAACGCATTGGTTTCGCCGGTGTTACGACTCTGACGGTTGGGGGACGAAGCGTCAGAGTCGTAACACTAGGGCAATATCAAGTTGGATTGAGCCGTCCGGTTCAATCCAACTTGATAAAATTGCTCTGGATTTCAATATGATGGAGCAGCATTATCCGCTCGTTTGATTGCTGAATGCGATTCCAAGCGAGCGGATGCTGCTCTAGCGGCGAGGCGGAATTGGCCTTATTGTACCGGCTCCAGTACCCGCCATGGCAGATCCGCGCCGCGCGCGGGCCAGCGATGAAGGGTACACGCATATTGAATCTGTACCGCTTTCGCGGCTCGTGACTTGCGAGTCGTAACTCGCGAAAAACGGTACTAGGCCGCTGTCGGGCCGGATGGGGAGGAATAGTCATGGGCAAGGTCACCGAGAAGATCAAGGTCAAGGCCCCCGCCAAGACCGTGTGGGCGCATATCGGCGGGTTCGAGTCGCTGGACAAGTGGCATCCGCTGGTCGCCACCTGCACGGTCGAGAAAAAGGGCAATGAGCGCCTGCGCCGCCTGGGGCTGAAAGACGGAGCGACCATCGTCGAGCGCCTGCTGAAGCATGACGACAAGGCCCGCAGCTACAGCTACGCCATGATCGACATGGGGCCGCTGCCGCTGGCCAAGTACCAGGCGACGATCACGGTCACCGAAAATCCCGACGGCAAGACGTCGCTGGTGGAATGGGTTGGCACCTTCGAGGCCAAGGGCCAGCCGCCGGAAGCGGTCGCCGGCCTGGTTTCGACCATCTACACGGCGGGATTCGGCCATCTGACGCAGAAATTCGGCGCCGTCTGATCGGCCATTCGCGTCCACGGCCGCCGGCGCGCCCGCTTTCCGGGTCATGATCGAATTCCGGCCTGTTTTCTACGTCATTGGCGTGCTGGTGGCGATGCTAGCCGCCAGCATGCTGGTGCCGGCGCTGATCGAAGCCGCCGCCGGCAACGACGATTGGCGCATATTCCTGGCGGCGGCCGCGGTGACCTTGTTCCTTGCCGGGGGCACGATTTTCGCCACCCGCCAGACCGAGCCCCAGCCGCTCAACGTCCGTCAGACGTTTCTGCTGACGACCCTGAGCTGGGTGGTTATTGCCGCCTTCGCCGCCTTGCCGCTGCGTTTCGCCGATCTGGGCTTGTCCTATGTGGACGCCTATTTCGAGGCCATGAGCGGGCTTACCACCACCGGCTCGACGGTCATCGCCGGCCTCGATGAAATGGCGCCCGGGATCCTGCTGTGGCGATCCATGTTGACCGCCATTGGCGGCGTCGGAATCATCGTCATGGGCATCGCCGTGCTGCCGTTCCTGCAAGTGGGCGGCATGCAGCTCTTTCGCGCCGAATCCTCGGACCGGTCGGAAAAGATCATGCCGCGGGCGACGCAGATTGCCGCCAACACGGGCGGCATCTATGTCGCGCTGACCATGGCCTGCGCGGTCGCCTACTGGCTGGCGGGCATGTCGGCGTTCGACGCCATCACCCACGCCATGCCGACGATCGCCACCGGGGGCTTCGCCAATTACGACGCCTCCCTCGGTCATTTCGCCAGCCCGGCGATCGAATGGATCGCCACGCTGTTCATGTTCCTGGGTGGCGCCAGCTTTTCGTTGTTCATCGTGGCCTATCACGGCCGGCCGCAGCCGATTTGGCGCAACAGCCAGATGCGCTGGTACTTCGTCCTCTGCGCCGTCGCCGCCTTGGCGCTGGCGGCATGGCACGCGGGACGCAACGGCGCGCCCTGGGCGGAAGCGATCCGCCACAGCGCCTTTACCGTCGTTTCCATCGTCACCACTACCGGCTTCGTCGCTGCCGACTACACCACCTGGGGACCCTTCGCCGTGGCTCTCGTTTTCGCCCTCACTTTCGTCGGCGGCTGCACGGGATCGACCGCCGGCGGCATCAAGATATTCCGCTTCCAGATACTGTTCACTACCATGCGCCGGCAGTTCTTTGGCCTCGTCAACCCGCACGGGGTGCGGCAGGCCACCTACAACGGCCAGCCGGTGCCGCCGGGGGTGCCGCTGGCGGTCACCAGCTTTTTCTTTCTCTACGGCCTCAGCGTCATGGCCATCACCGCCGCGCTGGCGCTGATGGGCCTCGATTTCGTCACCAGCCTGTCGAGCGCGGCGACCGCGATAGGGAATGTGGGACCCGGCCTTGGCGACATCGTCGGGCCGGCCGGCAATTTTTCCACTCTGCCGGATGCGGCCAAGGCGCTGCTCGCCTTCGCCATGTTGCTCGGCCGGCTGGAATTGTTCACCGTGCTGATGCTGTTGACGCCGAATTTCTGGCGCGGTTGAAGTCGCCGCAGGAAGTTGCCGGGAAAGGTCCGTCCATGTCCGCGTCCGCCGCCGATCGCGCCGCTACCGACACCCTGTTGCGGCGCCTGCCGCCGGACGTGGTGGAGCGCCTCGACCCGGGCTTGCGCGCCGCCGTGGCGGCGGCGCTGACGGCGCCCGCCGGCCGCTACCCGGTCAGTCTGCGCGTCACGCTTCCTTTCGGACGCCATTTCGTCGCCGTCATCGGCGGCCGCGAGCGGCGCAGCCCCGAGCGCCGCTCGCTGGAGCGC
>CAZIVY010000144.1:0-1818 GCA_964542505.1 uncultured Rhodospirillaceae bacterium | reverse complement strand
ACCACGCGTTCGGCCGCCTCCTGCACGCCCCGTTCAGTCTCGAACACGAAGGGCGCGTGCGCCTCGCGCTGGCGTTGTTCGCGCGCTACCACGGATCGGTGGAAGGCGCGCTGACGGCGGGCTTGAGCGCGCTTGCCGACGAGGCGGCGCGGGACTGGGCGGAAAGGCTGGGGCTTGCGCTTCGCCTGGCCTACGGCTTCTCCGGCGGCGGCGGCGAAATCCTGGCGCGCTCGCGGCTGGCGATGGAGGGGCGTCACCTGACGCTGGAAGTCCCGGCCGCCGATGCCGTCCTTGTCGACGACGGGACCCGCAACCGCCTGGCCGCCCTCGCCGAAAGCGTCCACCGGCCAGCCGAGATCAAGATCGGGAGCGAGCGCGTAACCCCGCGCTGAGCGGCTCGGCAGCCACTCTCACGCCGTGACCTCGATCAGCATGGTCATCCCGCCGCCGCCCTCGGTTTCGGCGCCGTCATTGGTGATGTGGTGGTTGATGTGGCAGTGGAGCAGCCACTTGCCGGGTTTCAGCGCCGTCCAAATCACGTCGTAACGCTCGCCCGGCCCGATCAGGACCACGTCCTTCTTCAGACGAGCGCCCGCTGGCACGGGATTGCCGTCGGTGGCGACGATCTCGAACGGCCCGCCATGAATGTGCATGGGGTGGATGAACTGCCCGCTGCCGACAAACCGGAACAGCAGCCGCTGGCCGACCCGGGCGCGGATTCTTTCGGTCGCCGGATAGCTCTTGCCGTTGATGGTGAAGTAGTTGGGAAACATGCCTTCGAACGCCATCGCCGGAAATGTCCGGCCATCGCGCAACGTGATCTCATTGAGCTGGATGGCGTACTCGGCATCCCAGGCGGGCCGGGCCGCCGGGTCGTCAATGATCAGCGCGCCGTAGAGCCCCAGTGGCTGCTGGCGGTCGGCGGCAAAATGACTGTGGTAAAAATAGGTTCCGGGCGTGTCGGGCAAGGTGAAATCGTAGGTGAAGGTGGCGCCGGGCAGGATCGGCGCCTGCGTCAGCTCCGGCACGCCGTCCTGATCGTTGGGGATCACCAAGCCGTGCCAGTGGATGGTGGTCGGTTCGGGCAGATTGTTGGTCACCGCGATTCGCAAGCGGGTGCCCTGAGCCTCGCGGATCTGGGGTCCGGGAACGGTTCCGTTGTAGGCATAAGCCGCGACCTTGACGTCGGGCAGGATGTGCCATTGCACGGGGCCGACGACGATGTCGTACTCGTTGACGCCCGCGACACGGCGCGGCACGAGCGGCTGGCCGCCGCGCGCGGACGGTGGCGCGGTCGGCGCGCCGCTGGCGTCGACCGGCGCCATGTTGTGGCCGCCGTGCGCCGCCGCCGCCGTCGGTTCGGCGGCTGGCGGATTGGTCATCGGCGCCGCCGCCGGCATGCCTTGATGCTGCGCATGCTCGGGCGCGACCGCCGCGACATCGCCGCTCGGCTTGTCGGGCTGCGCCGTCTTCGTGACCAGAACCGCGGCGTAGCCGATAAACGCCGCCGCCGATACAAGGGCGGCAATCGTAAGCAGTCGTTTCGCGCTCATTTCGAGATTCCCCGCCGTTCCGGGACCTTCGCGGCTCGTGACGCCACGATACCGCCTATTGGGCGGCGTCGCCCACCTTGAGCTGCCCGAGTTGCGCGTCGATCGCCGCTTGCGGCAAGGGCAGTTCCACCGTCACCGTCGTGCCGACGCCGAGGCGGCTGCGAATACGCATCCGTCCGCCCTGCAATTCGGCCAGCGACTTGCACAATGCCAACCCCAGTCCCGAACCACTGTGCTTGCGGTTGAAGACGTTGTCCACCTGCTC
>CAZIVY010000143.1:0-4972 GCA_964542505.1 uncultured Rhodospirillaceae bacterium | reverse complement strand
ACCGACACCAATGGCGGCGGCGACGATGACCGCGATGCCGACCAGGGTGACGGCGTCGGGAAAATCGCCGAAGACGATGTAGCCGAGCGCGATCGCCCACACGATCTGGGTGTAGGAGTAGGGGCCAAGCAGCGAAGGCGGCGCGGCCTCGAACGCCTTGATGACCAAGAAATGGCCGGCGCCGGCGAACACGCCCAGCAAGGCGAGCAAGGCGGCGGCGCCAAGGTCCGGCGGCGCGCGCCACACCCAGGGCAAGGGCAAGCTCAACGCCACCGCGCCCACCAAGGAGGCGTAGAACAGGCTGGTTACGGGATGCTCGCCGGCGCTGATCTTGCGGGTCAGAATCTGGTAGAGGCCGAAACAGGCGGCGGCGGCGATAGGCAGCAGCGACGCCCAATGAAATGCGCTGCCGCCGGGGCGCAACACGATCAGCACGCCCACGAAACCGCCGATGATGCCCAACCAAAGGACCGCGCTCACGCGCTCACCCAACAAGGGCCCGCTGAGCAGCGCCACGAACAATGGGGTGACGAAGGCCAACGCCGACATTTCCGCCAATGGCAGCAGGGCCAGCGCGCTGATGAAGGAAAAAGTGCTGACGGCCAGCAAGGCGCCGCGAACGAGCTGGATCCCAAGGCGGCGGGTGCGCCACAGCCGCCAGCCCATGCGCGGCGAAAACAACGCCAGGACCAGGAGCCAGGACGACATATAACGCGCCCAGGCGACTTCCAGCACCGGCAGCGCCGCCACCAGATGCTTGGCCACGGTGTCCAGGCACGCGAACATGAGGGCGGCGACGCATAGCATCGCCATGCCGCGCCGTATGCCGGCGCCGGAAGGCGCGGCGAGAGGTGGGAATGTCATTCGGATCGACGCGGGTGGCCAGTATTGTGGTTTCAACGCTTGATTCCCAATCAACGCATTGGAGCCACAACACATCGTATTGGTTTTGCTAGCGGACAAACTAGCGTTAAATCGAGTCGCGCAAAAGACTCGCATGCGCCGGCGCGGCGCAAAGCGGCTAAAAGAAGCATCGCGGCGCCGCTGGCCGCCGGGATCGAAAATAATGTTTGCGTTGCCGGGGCGCTGCCCCTATAGGGGACCTCACGACGCCCAACGCACGTGCCACTGGCCCTTGGTGGTTATGCAACGACGGTACGCGTCCTTTTTGGCAAGTCCGGTCGATTGCCGGGTCCGAGGGGGAGGTGACTATGCTTGCAACCGGCCAGGCGCGGGGCAAATCCAACCGCCGTAACACGAAGAACGTATCCGCGGCCGCCGTCGCCGCGACCAGCGAGGCGTTCGAAGCCGGCGAAGTGACGCCGAAGATCGCGCGTTTCTTCGCCGAACAGCAGCCGGAAACGCCGTGCCTGGTGGTCGATCTCGACGTGGTCGAGAAAAACTATCTGCAACTGACCCGCGCCTTTCCCGCCGCGCGCACCTTCTATGCCGTGAAGGCCAACCCGGAGGCGCAAATCGTGCGCCGCCTGGCCGGCCTTGGCGCCGGCTTCGACATCGCCTCGCCGGGCGAGATCGACATTTGTCTCGCGCATGACGTCGATCCCAGCCGTCTTTCCTATGGCTCGACGATCAAGAAAGAGCGCGACATCGCCTTCGCCTACCGCCGCGGTGTGCGCCTGTTCGCCTTCGACAGCCAGGCGGAACTGCGCAAGCTGGCGGCGGCCGCGCCGGGCGCGCAGGTGTTCTGCCGGGTGCTGGTGGATTGCCCGGGCGCCGAATGGCCGCTGTCGCGCAAGTTCGGTTGCGCGCCGGCCATGGCCGCCGACTTGTTGATCGAGGCGCGAATGCTCGGCCTCGACCCCTACGGCCTGGCTTTCCACGTCGGCTCGCAACAGACCGACCTGACCCAGTGGGACGCGGCGCTGGAGCAGATGGCGCGGATCTTCACCGTGCTCCACAAGGCGGACGTGGAACTGCGCATGATCAATCTCGGCGGCGGTTTTCCGGCGCGCTACCGCGCCCAGGTGCCGTCCGTCGACGCCTATGGCAACGCGGTCATGGACGCGGTGGTCAAGCATTTCGGCAATCGCCTGCCGGAACTGATCGTCGAACCCGGCCGCGCCATTGTCGGCGACGCCGGCGTCATCCAGGCGGAAGTGGTGCTCATCTCGGTCAAGGACTATGGCGAGGCGAAGCGCTGGGTCTATCTCGACGTGGGGAAGTTTTCCGGCCTGGCGGAAACCATGGACGAGGCGATCAAGTACCGCATCCGCACGCCGCGCGACGGCGGCCCGGTGGGGCCGGTGGTGCTGGCGGGTCCCACCTGCGACAGCGTCGATACGCTGTATGAAAAGACCGACTACCAAATGCCGCTCGACCTGCAGGTGGGCGACAAGGTGCACATCCTGTCGGCCGGGGCCTACACCGCCACTTACTCGTCGGTGGGCTTCAACGGCTTTCCGCCGCTGAAAAGCTACTGCGTCTGAGACTCGGCCCGCGGCGCCGCCGCCGCGTCCGCCGTAAATAATGGGGACAGTATATGATTTCCTGCCCCCTCAGGTTCGTGCGGACCAGGCTGAAGCGATGGCGCGGTTCGCGAGACTTGTGGTTTCGAACTAATTCTCCGGAAACCATATTCTGCCCCTGACATTCCTCGCCTGGGCAATGAGTCGCGACTTGTCGGCTGGCGGTCGTACATGAGCAGACGATCAGTGGTCGTATTCGATCTGGGCGGCGTGTTGATCCGCTGGGACCCCCGCAATCTCTATCGAAAGCTCTTCGCCGGCGACGATGCGGCAATGGAGCATTTCCTCGCCACGGTCTGCACCAACGAGTGGAACGAGCGCCAAGACGCGGGGCGGACCCTTGCCGAAGCGGAAGCCGAACTGATCGCGCGATATCCCGAGAAGGAACCGTTGATTCGTGCGTGGGGCGCACGTTTTGATGAGATGATCCCAGGCGCCTTGGATGACGTCGTGGAGATCCTCGAAGAACTCAAGCGCCGGGATACGCCGCTTTTCGCGCTCAGCAATTGGTCGGCCGAGACTTTCCTCGCACAGCCAAGGCGCTTTCCGTTCCTCGGTTGGTTTCGGGACATCGTCGTCTCCGGTCGTGAGGGCGTGATCAAACCGGATCCTCGAATCTTTGAGATACTGCTGTCTCGCAACTCCATCGCTCCGGACTGCGCCGTTTTCGTCGATGACAATCCAACCAATGCGGCCGCCGCGACGTCGTTGGGGATTCACGGCATCGCATTCAAGTCCGCGCCTGAATTGCGGGCCGAGCTGTCCGGTCTCGGCCTTCTTTAATCGTCCCATTTGGAAACGGCTCCCACGATCGTACGCATTGGCATCAATCCGATCGCCTGGACCAAGAACGTCGCCAGTTCAGTGAGTTTTGTGGCCTTGAAATTTAAACGGATCGGCAACGTTGCCTTCCGCCGTCTCGCGCCCCCGAATACCACCCGACGCGGAGGGACGCGATTCAGGTTTACAGATAATGCGGACAGCATATGGTTTCCTGCCCCCTCAGGACCGGGCGGACTAGGCTGAAGCGATGGCGCGGTGCGCTTCGGCATGGCCTTCTTCGCTGGCGCCGCGCGATACCCTGTTGCATCGTGGGCTTCAACGGCTTCTCTCTGCTCAAAAGCTACTGCATCCGCCGCTTTCGGCGGTCCGCGCCGCCTACCATATCAACCGGGCCTTGCCCGGCGGCGGTCCGCGCCGCCTACCATATCAACCGGGCCTTGCCCGGCGGCGGCGATTGCGTGAGAATCGCCAGCCGTGAATCCCGCGCCGCTTTCCGAGTCATTGGATGAACTGCTGGCCGCGGTTCGCGCCTGCCGCATCTGCGTGCCGGAATTGCCGCATGCGCCGCGGCCGGTGCTGCAGGTGTCGGCGACGGCGCGGATACTGATTTGCGGGCAGGCGCCGGGGACGCGCGTGCACGCGACCGGCCTGCCGTTCAACGATCCTTCGGGCGATCGGCTGCGCGGCTGGCTGGGGCTGGACCGCGAGCGCTTCTACGACGCCCGCCGGGTCGCCATCGTGCCCATGGGTTTCTGCTATCCCGGCCGCGACGCCCAGGGCGGCGATTTGCCGCCGCGCGGGGAATGCGCGCCGCTCTGGCAAACTCGGGTGGGGGCGCAACTGGCGGCCGTGGAACTGACGCTGCTGGTGGGACGCTACGCGCAAGTCTGGCATCTCGGCCCGCTGGCCAAGGCCGGCGTGGGGGAAACCGTGCTCGCGTGGCGCGACTATCTGCCGCGTTACCTTCCGCTGCCTCACCCGTCGTGGCGCAACAATGGCTGGCTGAAGCGCCATCCCTGGTTCGCGGACGAGATTCTGCCCTATGTGCGCGCCGAGGCGCGGCGCTTGGCCGGGGGCGCGCAACCGTGATCCGCTGGTGCGTTCTCGCCGGTACGTCATTTGTTATCGCCTGCACGCCGGTGGTGCAAAAGATGGAGCCGGCGCGCCAGGAACCGGTGCTGGCGGAAGACGCGCTGATCGCCCGCGACGGCCACAAGCTGCCGCTCAAGCGCTGGCCGGCGGTGGACGCGGGGGCGGAAGGCGCGGTTGCCATCGCGCTGCACGGATTCAACGATTATTCCAACGCCTTCGCCCAGCCCGGCGCCTGGTGGGCCGCGCGCGGGGTCACGGTCTACGCCTACGATCAGCGCGGCTTTGGCGCCACGGCGCAGGCCGGTTTGTGGGCGGGGGTCGAGACGATGGTGAACGACCTCAAGGACGCGGTGCGCGTGGTCAAGGCGCGCCATCCCGGCCGGCCGCTTTTTCTGGTGGGCGAGAGCATGGGCGGGGCCGTGATCATGGCCGCCGCCACCAGCGGCAACCCGGGTGTCGAGGCCGACGGCCTGGTCCTGGCGGCGCCGGCGGTGTGGGGACGCTCGACCATGCCGTGGCTTTACCGCCAGGCGCTGAACTTCTTCGCCCATGTGGCGCCCTGGTATCCGTTGAGCGGGCAGGGCCTGGGGATCAGGCCCTCCGACAACAGC
>CAZIVY010000142.1:0-5033 GCA_964542505.1 uncultured Rhodospirillaceae bacterium | reverse complement strand
GCCGGCCGCGGGCGCGCCTTCCCTTTAAGGCGCATGACGTAGCTGATGATATTCGCCACCGCCTGGTAGTGGGCGGGCGGAATCTCGCGATCGACTTCCACCGTGAACAGCGCCTGCGCCAGCGGCGGGTTCTGCACCAGTGGCACCTTGTGCTCGGCGGCCAGTTCGCGGATGGCGCGGGCGATCTCGTCCATGCCCTTGGCCACCACCGTCGGCGCCGACATGGTGGCCTCGTCGTATTTCAGCGCCACCGCATAGTGCGTCGGGTTGGTGATGACCACGTCGGCCTTGGGCACCGCCGCCATCATCCGCCGCCGCGCGCGTTCCATGCGCAACGAACGCAACCGCGACTTGATGAGCGGATCGCCCTCGGTCTGGCGCATTTCGTCCTTCACCTCCTGGCGCGACATGCGCAATTGCTTGAGGTGGTGCAGCTTCTGGTAGAGAACGTCGCCCGCGGCCACCGCGCCCATGACGCTCAGCGCCGCGATCAGCATCGCTTGCGTCGCTTCCCGCACGCGGTCGAGCACCGCCGCCGGGTTGCTGTCCAGCAGGCCGATCATCATCCGCGTCTGCGGCCATATGAGCCAGGCGGCGAGCGCGCCGACGGCCACGAGCTTGGTCACGCTCTTGAGGAATTCCACCAGCGTCGAGAGGCCGAACAGGCGCTTCATGCCGGCGAGCGGCGACAGCCGCGAGATATCGGGCGTCAGGCGCTCCCACGACAATTGCGGCGGATTCTGCAACAGGCTGGCGCCGACGCCGGCCGCGAGAATGAGCGCCAGCACCGGCCCGACCGTCATGGCGACCTCGATCGCCAGCGCGTGCAACGCGCGGCCCAGGCCGCCGTCCTCGAGCACGAAACTTTCCGGCCGCTCCAGATAGGGCACGATGTGGGTCGTCAGCCGCCGGCCGATGGCGCCGGAAGCCATGGCCAGCGCCACCAGCGCCGCCGCCATCACCAGCCAGTGGCCGACCTCGCGCGACTGGGCGATGTTGCCGCGCTCGCTCGCCTGTTCGAGGCGTCGGCCGCTGGGCTCTTCGGTCTTCGAGGATGGGTCCTGATCGTCGGCCATGGTCGGGTTCCGCGATCAGCGCCGCGGGGCCAGGAACGGCGACATGCTTTCCTCGAAATGATTGAGGAACGCGATCGACGCCGCCGACAGCATCAAGGCGAAAAGCGCGAAGGCGAACATGATCTGCGCCGGCACGGCGATGAAGAACACCGGCAGCGCCGGCATCAGGCGCGCCACCAGGCCGAGCCCGATGTTGAACGCCAGCCCGTAAAAAAGAAACGGCGCCGCGATCTGCACGCCAAGCCGGAACGAGCCCGAGACGGAGTTGGTGGCGAGCTGCGCGAAGTCGGCGAGCGGCGGCAAGGCGGCGGCGGGAAAGACCGTGTAGCTGTCGAAGGCGGCGCGCAGCAACATCAGGTGCAGGTCGGTGGCGAAGACCAGGGTGATGCCGAGCAGGCTGAGAAAGGTCGCCACCAGCACGCCTTGGACGCCCTGCCCCGGATCGAACACCTGCGCGAATCCAAGGCCGCTTTGGAAGGCGATGGTGGCGCCGGCCACGTGCAGGGCGGAGAGAACGAGGCGCGCGGCGCCGCCGATGAAAATGCCGATGCCGATCTCCGTCCCGATCATCAGCAGCGCGGCGAAGGGCCCGTCCGGCAACGCCGGCAGCCCGCCGATGACCACCGGCGCGATGGCGAAGCTGACCACCAGCGCCATGGAGAGCCGCACGCGCGGGCTGACGAACGCCTCGCCGAACCCCGGCAACAGCATCATCGCCGCGCCGATGCGCGCGAACACCAGCATGAACGCGAACACGCCGCCCGGCAGCAATTCCTGCAACACCGCGGGATGGCCCCTTACTCGATGGAAACGATGCGGGCGACGATGCGCTCCATGAAGCCGTTCATGGTCGCGCTCATGAAGGGCAGGAAGACGACGAAGCTGGTGAAGACCGCCAGCATCTTCGGGATGAAGGTCAGGGTCATTTCCTGGATTTGGGTCAGCGCCTGGAACAGCGACACGACGACGCCGACGGCAAGGCCGACAAGCATCACCGGCGCCGATACCATCACCAGCACCCAGATCGCATCGCGCGCGATATCGACGACGTCGGAACCGGACACTGGCTTCCTCCCCGCCCGCCGATCCGCCTAGATCGGCATCCGGATCATGTCCTGATAGGCGGCGATGACCCGGTCGCGAATGGCCACCACGGTGTCGAGCGCCAGTTCGGCGTTGCTGACCGCGGTGACGATGTCGGTGACGTCGGCGGTTCCGGCGGCGGCCTTCATCGCTTGCAACTCGCCGCCCTTGATCGCGCCCGAGGTGTCGGAAAGGGCCTTTTCAAGCACCTGGGCGAATCCGCCACCGCCGGCGGCGGCGCCATCGGCGGCGGGCGCCCCCTGGCCCGTTGTCAGCGATTGGGCGTAAGCGAGGGCGGCGCTGGCGATTCGTGCGTCCATGACCATGTATCTCCCGGCTAGCGTACTGACTCGGACATTTCGTTCCCTCCCGCCGTCATGCCCGAACTTGATCCGGGCATCCACGATCCGTGGATCGCCGGGTCAAGCCCGGCGACGACGAATGGATGGAGGGGGTATCGAATGCTGGAAACGCGCCACTAGCGCAACAGATCGATGGTGCGGGAAAGCATGCCCTTCGCCGCGTCCACCAGGTTGAGATTGGCTTCGTAGGAGCGCTGCGACTCGCGCATGTCGCTCATTTCCACCAGCGTGTTGACGTTGGGCAGCAGCACATAGCCCTCCTTGTCCGCGGCCGGATGGCCGGGGTCGAAGCGCTTGGGGAACGGCGCGTTGTCGGCGCCGATGCGCGATACCTTCACCTCGGTCACGCCGCTGGCGCGGTCGAGCTCGTTGCGGAAACTGATGACCTTGCGCCGGTAGGGATCGCCGCCGGCGCTCTTGGACAGCGAATCCGCGTTGGCCAGGTTTTCCGCGATCACTTTCATGCGCGAGCCTTGCGCCTTCATGCCCGAGGCCGCGGCCATCAACGCCTTGACGAGATTCATCCTTGCCTCCGCCTTAGTTGTTGCGGCCGAGCGCCGTCTTCAGCATGCCGACGTGCTTGCGGTAAAGGTTGGTCATCGTCGCGTGCTGGAGCTGCGTTTCGGCGACGCGCATCAATTGCTGTTCCAGCACCACGGCGTTGCCGGAGGGCGCGGTTTCGTAGGCGCCGCGGTCCACCTTGCGCTCCGGCGCCGCCGTGCCGGGCGCGGCGGACAGATGCTGGGGCGCCGTGGACGCCATGCGCATGCGCCCTTCCGCCTTGCCGAGCAGGTCGCGGAAGGAGAGCGGCTTCAGGTCGCGCGGCTGGAATCCCGGCGTGTCGGCATTGGCGACGTTTTCCGCCAGCACGCGCTGGCGCTCGCCCAGCCAGTCCATGCGCTTGACCAGCGCCGAGAGCAGCGGAATCTTTTGAAAATCCATGTGTTCGGGGCACCCGCGCTGTTCCCGCATTGTCGTCTTCGGCGCTTTAAGAAGCGGTTAAAATTTGCCCCAACTTGTCGCCACCGAAACGATTAAGCCGTTGTTAAGCCTAACCCGGCGATAACTGCCGGTTGCGGCATCACGCGGGACAGAAGGTCGTACCGGTTGCGCGACAACGAAAAATCCGAGGTGAACCCTCAAACAAAAGCCCCCGAGGCGAAGCCTCAAACCAAAGCCGTGGCGGTCCACTACGAAGGCGCCGGCGGCGCGGGCCCGCGCGTTCTGGCCAGCGGCCGCGGCGCGGTCGCCGAGCAGATCTTGCGCATCGCCTTCGATCGCGGCGTCAAGGTGCGCGAGGACGCCGACCTGGCGGAAATTCTGGCGGCGCTCAACGTCGACAGCATGATCCCCCTCGAGGCCTTCGCCGCGGTGGCGGAAATTCTCAGCTACGTTTACCGCGCCGAGCGCCACGACGCGGCGGCGCCAACGCCGGGCGCCGGCCCCGGCGCGCAAAGCGCGCCAAACGACAAGCTGAGGGCGGCTTTGCCGCCCGGCGCGCCAGACAACAAGCCGAGGGCGGCCCCGGCCGCTTTGGCGGCCCGACCGCCAGGGCCGTCCGGTCCCGGCGCGCAAGGCGCGCCAAACGATAAGCAGAGGGCGGCTCTGCCGCCCGGCGGATGACGCGCCATGGAAGCCGAAACCTATTTTCGCTTCGTCCTCGCTTTGGTAGCGGTCCTGGCGCTGATCGCCATACTGGCGGTGGTCGGGCGCCGGCTCGGCCTGATGGCGACGCCGCTGTTCGGCAAGCCCGGCGGCCGGCTGAAGATAATGGAGGTCATGGCCATCGACACCCGCCGCCGGCTGGTGCTGGTGCGCCGCGACGGCGAGGAGCACTTGCTGCTCCTGGGCGCCAATGGCGAAACCGTGGTGGAAACGAAGATCGCGCCGCCGCCCGCGCCGGCGCCCCTGCCCTCCAGCGGGCAATCCGCGTCATGATGCGCGCCGCCGCCCGCGTGCTGCACGCTTTGCCGCTGGCGCTGGCAATGGCGATGGCCGTGCACGTCCCGGCCATGGCGCAAAGCGTGACCGTCGATCTGGGTTCCGGCGGCTCGCTCAGCGGCCGGGTGATTCAGATCGTCGCCCTGATGACGGTGCTGGCGCTGGCGCCCTCGATCCTCATCGTCGTCACCAGCTTCACCCGCATCATCGTCGTCCTGTCGCTGCTGCGCAGCGCCATCGGCATCCAGACCACGCCGCCCAACACCGTGCTCATCAGCCTGGCCCTGTTCCTCACCTTTTTCATCATGCAGCCGGCGCTGGAAACCTCCTACCGCGAGGGCATCCAGCCGCTGATGGAGGAACGCATCGGCGAGGCCGAGGCGTTCCGGAAAACCTCCGCGCCGCTGCACGATTTCATGCTCCGCCACGTGCGCGACAAGGACCTGGCGCTGTTCATGGACATGGCGAAGCTCGGCCCCGTGGCGCAAGCCTCGGAGACGCCGCTGCGCGCCCTGGTGCCGGCCTTCATGATCTCGGAGTTGCGCCGCGCCTTCGAGATCGGCTTCCTCAT
>CAZIVY010000141.1:0-2774 GCA_964542505.1 uncultured Rhodospirillaceae bacterium | reverse complement strand
ATTCTCACCGGCATCGAGACCTTGCCGCTGCGCATGGAGCGCCATTGCGCCAACGCCCTGGCGGTGGCGACCTACCTAAAGGGTCACAGACAAGTCGCCTGGGTTTCCTATGCCGGTCTGCCCGGCGACCGTTACCACGCGCTCGCCCGCCGCTATCTGCCCAAGGGCGCCGGCGCGGTGCTCACCTTCGGCCTCAAGGGCGGCTATGACGCCGGCGTGAAGCTGGTGCAGGGCGTCGAGTTGTTTTCGCACCTGGCCAATATCGGCGATACGCGCTCGCTCATCATCCACCCGGCCTCGACCACCCACCGGCAATTGACGCCCGAGCAGTTGCAGGCCGCCGGCGCCGGCCCCGAGGTCGTGCGGCTCTCCGTCGGCCTCGAAACCATCGGCGACATACTCGCCGACCTCGACCAGGGGCTGGCGAAAGCGTGACGCGCGCCTGAACCCCGCCGCTATTTCTTTGGCTTCTTCGGCGGCTTCACCGGTTCCGGAATCGCCTGCGCATACGTCATGTCCTTTCCCGAGGGGACACAGAGTTCCTTGTCCCCGCGCGTACCCAGCGTAAGCGGCCCGAACGCGTTGTTCGTGTAGACAGGCGCCACGTTTGGGGTCTTGGCCTGACGCTTCGCCCGCTCGATGTCGTAGCAGACCAGATGGCCGGTGGCGTTGCCGATCCCCGCCCCGTTGATGTCCACCGGGTTGCACAGGCGCACGACCTTGAGCACGTCGTAGTTACGCGGCTGATTGAATTCATCCACCAGCGAAACCGTGACCGCCGGTTGCGACTGCGTCAGCGGCGTCACGCCCGCCCGGTAGCATTTGAAGTACTCGATGCCGCTACCCGCCAGCGCGGGAACGGAGGCATCGGTGCGCGACATGGCGCTCGGCGCCATCAGCCGGTTGGGTTGTTTCGTGTCCAGCGACAGCTCGCCGAACCGATTGGTGACCTTCACCATGGTGAAATTGGGATTCCTGGGCGTGCCCTTCACCCGATGGATCTTGTACCCGACCAGATGGTCCACATCGTTGCCGATCCCTTCGTCGTTCACGTTGACGGGATTGGCGAGCCGCATCGTCTCCTTGACGGCGTAGCGCCGCGTCTGCGCGGCGCCATCGAACTGGTCGTGAAGCGCCACAATAACTTTGCCTGAAGCGTTTTCCTCGACGTCGTCGTCCGCTTCGCTGTCAACTTCGGAATCGGCGAGTTTATAGAGCAGGAAGGAATCGAGCGCTTGCAAGACCACTGGCGCGCGCCCGAAGCAGACGCCCGTCGGCAGTGAATTCACCGGGAGGGCGATCGACCCGGTCGGCGCACCCGTGGCCGCATCGAACACCCAAAGCCGATTAACGCCGCCCACAACGCCGCCCACGTAGAGCTTGCCGCCGTCGGGGTGAACCGCGATCTGATCCATCCCGGGGATGGAATTGATCGAAGTAACGGAAATCGTAAACACCGGCGCGGCGCCAAGATTGCCGGTGGCGGAATTGAAGGTGAATGCCGTGATCCCGTTCGTGGAGCGGACATAGACGCGATCGCCAGCCGGGTTGAACACGGCCGAGAGCGGCGAGCCGCTGACCGACCGTGTGTCGACCGGCGCCAGGCCGGGAATGGTGAAGGATCGGACGTTGCTGTTATCGACGAACAAACCCGACTTCGCGCCCGGAGCACAAGTGACGTTGCGCGGGGCCACACCGACCAAGACATCGGCTGTAGTGGTGACGACCCCATTGACATCGATGGTCGCCCTATGGACCGCCTGGGTCTGAGTCGACGTCGCCAGTATCGAGCCGTCGCTGCACACATCCACCGAATTGTGGCCGTTAGCCGTCCCGAAAGTATCCAAGCCCGCGATGCTCGCCGTGCCGATTTGAGTCTGTGTCGCGATGTCGATGATCGAGAGCGGTTGCAACCCGGTGCCCGCGACCACGACGTACTTCTCGTCCGGACTGATCGAGGTATCGAACCCGGAATTGGCCATGGGAATCGGGTTCGGCGCCGAGAGCAGACCCGGCGCCAGGCTCGGCGGCGCCGTCGTCAAATCAATGACATGGACCCGGCTGGTGACGTCAGTGACAAATGCGCGGGCGTTATCCTCGGTGATAGCGCAGTCGCCGGTCGTCGCAACAAGCACGCCGGGGGCCGTCGACGACCCCGCGGTCAGCGCTACCGGCCCCAAGACCGCCAGCGTATCGGCGTCGAACACGGTGACCGAGTGCGTCCCATTGTTCGCGACTATGCCGATGGTTTGCGCCATCAACGGCGCGTTTGCAAGAATTCCTGCGACGAATGCCGTCGCCGTCAGGACGCCAGGAAATGTCTTCATGAGCGTTCCCTATCCTTGTTGCGTCTCGAAAACTTCGAGAACGAAGCTGCAACAAGGGGACGCTGGTGATTATTTCACGTCAAGGCGCACAAACGGTGAATACTAATAGATATGCCATGGGATATTAGAGTTATGGATATCGTCCATTTGCCCAATAGTGGCGATACGCTCTTTGGTCTATTATCCGGAATTGGCGTTGCTGCCCGGCGCGCAACAGCGAAACCGCGTCGTGTTCCGCTGACTGGGCCTCAAGCGCCCGTTGGCGCATCCGCCAGATAGGGCGCCACGACGCCGGCGACGATGAGCGCCAGTGCGATCAGCTTGAGCGCGCCGACGGGCTCCTCGAACCAAACAATTCCCACCACCGACAGCACCATGATGCCGGCCGCCGACCAGACGGCGTAAGCGGTGCTGAGCGGCACTGTCTTTAGCGCCTGCGCCATCATC
>CAZIVY010000140.1:0-9114 GCA_964542505.1 uncultured Rhodospirillaceae bacterium | reverse complement strand
CATGCCGGAAGACGCCGACCGCGCCGCGCTGCTCGCCGTCTTTTTCGCCGAGACGCGGGAAATCTACCGGATCATGCGCGAGGAAAGCCTGGCGCTGCTCGATCGCCTGGCGGCCGAGCAGAACAATCAGCCGGCCCTGGCGGGCGCTAACCAGGCTGGCGGAATGGCGGCTGGCGGTTCCGGCGCCTAGCGTTGCAGCGAAAGCCGCGCCGCCAGGATATCGGTGATGCTCAGGTCCCATGACGGCCGCCGCGTCAACAGCAGTTCCGCCTGGGCGCGCTGGGTCTTGCCGAGCAGCGCGATCTGCAAATTGGCCAGGTCGAAGCGCGTCTGCGCCGCCTTCAGCTCGGCCGCGCGCGCGTTGATTTCGGTATCGTTCACGGCGGCGAATTGGTCGCCAAGCTGACCGAGTTTGTTTTCGAGGGATTTCACGCCGCCAATGATCTGCGCCTCGGCGATCGCCAGCGACTGTTCGACCTTCTTGACCTTCGCCATCGCCGCGTCGATGTCGGCGGTGGCCTGGGCTTGATCGGGTGCCGTCAACAGCTTGTTGTAGATGAAGGCGCTGGCGACGCCCAGGCCGCCCGGGTTGTAGGTGGCGGTATAGGTCGTGGCGCCGTCGTTGAATACGACGGTGTCGCCGGTGCGCGACACGAAATTCAGGCTGTTGAGCGCGACCTTGGCGCCGCCGATGTTCAGCGTTTGCGCTTTGAGATCCGGCTCGCCGCCGCTGACGCCGGCGATATCCAGGCGATAACGCGACCCCAGCGACTGGGTCTGGTAATAGACCGCGCCGAGACTGCCGATATTGACGCCAAGCGAGCGCACCCCGCTGGTCCCGGAGGCCACATGGCCGATGGGGTTGTTGGGATCGCTGGCGGCATAGCCCACCTTGTCGTCGAGGGCCGATTGCGCCAGGTCGAAGGCGGTGGCGTCGCCGGCGGCGGCGGCGGCGCGCATGGCGGATAACTGCTCGCGGACGTCGGTCAACTTCTTCAGCGCCACGCGCAAGCCCACTTGCTTTTCGCTCGCCGCCGTTTTCAGGTCGGCCATGCGCTGGATGTCCGCTTCAAGGAAGGTCGTGCTGGTGCCGCTGTATTTGGCCTTGATCGCGTCTTCCTCGGCCACCTGACGCTGCGCCAGGCGCTCGCGGATGATCAGGTAGGTCCGCTCGGTCTGAAAGCGGAAGCGATCCACGAGCGCTTCCGAAATCCCCTGAAAAATGGAGGCGGTTGTCTGGGCCATGACCCGATCTTGACAGAACGCGATTAAGCTTCCGTTAACACTTTCGACGCCGCGCCGAGGCCCGCCAGTTCCTTCTTCAACGCGGCGATGACCCGCTCCTGATCGGCCGGCGCCAGGTCCACCGAACAGGGCAGCGACAGCGCCTGACGGTAAAGAGCCTCGGCCACCGCGCCGCCCAGCGCTTGGGCGCCCCGATGCGCCGCCGACAAATGGAGCGGCTGCCACAAGGGCCGCGTCTGGATGCCCTGGGCCGCCAGCGCCCGCAGGACCGGGCGGCTGCCGGAAGCCTTGGCCTGGGCCTTCAGGCGCACCGTGTACATCCAGAACATCGCCTCGGCCCACTCCGCCGCCGGCATCGTCTCGATACCGGCCACGCCCGCCAGTGCGCCGTGGTAGCGATCCGCGATCGCCTTCTTGGCGCCGATGTATTCGGCCAGCCGCTCCGCCTGCGCGCAGCCCACCGCCGCCTGGATGTTGGTCAGGCGGTAATTGAAGCCGATGGCGTCGTGGACATATTCCACCGCGTCGGTCTTGGCCTGGGTGGAAAGATGGCGGGCGCGCTTGATCGTGTCCGCGTCCGCGCTCACCACCATGCCGCCGCCGCCGCTGGTGATGAGCTTGTTGCCGTTGAAGCTGAAACAGGCCGCGTCGGCGAGCGAGCCGACGGCGCGCCCCTTGTAGCGCGCGCCCAGGCTTTCCGTCGCGTCTTCGACCACGCGCAGCCCGTACAGTTTTCCCAGCGCCAGGATCGGATCCATGTCCACCGGATGCCCAAGAACGTGCACCGGCAATATGGCCGTGACCCTCCGGCCGCTGGCGCGGTTGATCAGCTTGTCGCCCTGCCGCCGGCAGCCGTCTTCAAGGAATTCGGCCACCCGGCCCGCGTCCATCTGCCAATAGTCCGGCTCGCAATCGACGAACACCGGGTGGGCGCCCAAATAGCGCACGGCGTTGGCCGGGGCGATGAAGGTCATCGTGGGAACGACCACCTCGTCATCGGGCCGGACGCCGACGGCGAGCAGCGCCAGATGCAAGGCGGCGGTGCCGCTCGAGGTGGCGAGGGCATACGGCACGCCGACAAAATCGGCGATGGCGCGCTCGAAGCGCTCGACGAAGGGTCCCAGATAGGACACCCAGCCGCTCTCGATGCATTCCCGCAGATAGTCGTTCTCGCGCCCGCCGAGCACGGGCACGCAAAGTGGCACCGGCGGGTTCGCCCGATCCCTAGACATGAACCAGGTCCCGGCGCTCGGCCGCGTACCACGCGTGTGTCAATTCAAGTCCCTGATCCAGTCCGACCGCTGGCCGGTAGCCCAGTTCCGCCCGCGCGCGCGCGATGTCGGGGCAGCGGCGCTGGATGGGATCGCGGGCATCGGCCTCGCCGTCGATCACCCGCGCCGGGATTCCCGCCGCCGCCGCCAGGCGCCGCGCCAGGTCGCCGATGGCCACCGGTTCCTCGTCATTGCCGATATTGAACGTACCGCTGCCCGGCCAGCGCATCGCCGCCACCGTGGCGGCCACGGCGTCGCTCACATAGCAGAAGGCGCGCACGTGACGCGCCGAACGCACCACCAACGGGTTTTCCCCCGCCGCCACCCGCGCCAGGAGCTGCGGCACCACATGCTCGTGTCCCATGCGCGGGCCATAGACGTTGTGGTAGCGCGCCACCACATGGGGCAGCCCGGCGGCGCGGCAGCCATGCACCACCGCCAGCTCGCCGAAGATCTTGGATCCGGCGTAGCTGCTGCGCGGGTGGGCGATGTCGGTGATCGCCAGCGGCACGTCTTCGGGCGTCGGGTAGGGCAGCGCGTGAAAGGCCTGGGTCCAGGCGTAGACCTCGCTGGTGGACGCGAAGAGGAGTTTCCGCCCGCCGCCGGCGGCAAGCCAGTCGAGCACCCGCAGCGTGACCAGGGCGTTGCCGCGCAGCGCCGCATAGGGCTCGGCGGTGACGTAGCCGACGCCAAGCTTGCCCGCCAGGTGATAGACCTCGTCATAGCCGCCGCCGATGGCGGCGTAGGCGGCCGCGTCGGTCAGGTCGCCCTCGATCACGGCCACGTTCCGCCGGCGCGTCAATTCCGCCAAGGCCGGATCGCGCCGGCCACGCGAGAAATTGTCGGCAAGCGTAACGTCGTCGCCTTCCTCCAGCAGCCGGCGGGCGAGGTGATAGCCGATGAATCCGGCGCCGCCGGTGATCAGGACGCGGCGGCGTTCAGATTGCGCCATGGTAGCCCCGGCGCCGCCAATGGCCCTTGCCGACGCCGATGATTCGCCGCCCGGCGCGCGCCAGTGTTGCCGCCTGATCGTCGCCGATCAGGTTGGCGGCGTCGACGAAGGCGGCGTGGCCGGCGCTCAGCGCCAGCAGTTTCCTGGCGTCCAGTTCCCGGTAGGCGCCGTGGGCCACGGCCAGCACGGCGACGTCCGCCGCGCCCAGCACTTTCGCCACCTCGCGTTCAACCTTCATGTCCGGCCGCTCCGGCCAGGCTTCGACCACCGGATCGTGCACCGCGATCCGGGCGCCGGCGGCGCGCAGTTCGTCGATGAGCACGGCCGCGGGCGAGTTCCGCGTATCGGCCACGTCCGCCAGGTAGGAAACGCCCAGTACCGCGACCGTCCGCCCCGCCAGCGCGCCGTCCATGACCT
This sequence comes from uncultured Rhodospirillaceae bacterium, assembly GCA_964542505.1. Taxonomy (GTDB): domain Bacteria; phylum Pseudomonadota; class Alphaproteobacteria; order Ferrovibrionales; family Ferrovibrionaceae; genus CAZIVY01. The sequence goes on along the minus strand of CAZIVY010000140.1, from coordinate 5,229 downwards.
CGCGCGTCAGCGCGAAGGTGTGGCGCGGCATCGCGGCGTTGACGCCCAGCGCCTGGAGCGTCAAGTCCAGCCCCACCTCGCCGCCGTAATAGTTGTCCGCCGCCCATTGCGCCAGCAGCGCGTCCTTGGGCAGGCAATAGCCGCCGACGCCGAAACCGGGCTGGCGGATGTTGTCATGGGTGCCGCGCCGGCGGCGAATGGCCTCGATCACGGCGAAGAGATCGACGCCCACGCGCTCGGCCATCAGCGTCCATTCGTGAATGAAGGCGATGTTGACCGCGCGGTACGAATTCTCCAGCAGCTTCGCCATCTCGCTCGACGCCGTGTCGGCAAGCTCGGCCAACGGGAAGGCCTCGGTATCCACGACCGCGGACAGAAAGGCGCGCGCGCGCACCGCCGCCTCAGCCGTCGTGCCGGCGAAAACGCGATGGAAGTTGCGAATCGAATCGACATAGCGCGGGCCGGGCGTTACCCGCTCATAGGCGTGGGCAAGCGCCGCCGGCCCCGCGATCCCGCGCCGGGAACGCTCTTCCGCCAGCAGCGGCGCCACCACCCGCTCGCAGGTGCCCACCGGGACCGTCGATTCGAGGATGACCAGCGCGTCGGCGCGCATGTGGCGGCCGATGGCGCGAATGGCGGCGGCAAAGCCCGCCTCGTCGATGCGCAGGTTTTCGCTTTCCCCCGCCACGACGTCGAGGCCCACGTCAACGATGACAATGTCGGCGAGCCCGAAGGCGCGCGCGTCCGTGGTGGCGCGCAAGTTTCCGCGCTCGCACGCGCCGGCCCGGGTCAGGCGATCGAGCTCGGCGTCGGGCGAGCGGATGGGCGACAGGCCGGCCTCGATGGCGGCGACCTTGGCGTTGCCGTCCGCCGTTGGGCGGTCGATGCCGATGACCACGAAGCGCCCCTCGCCCGCCGCGTTCTCGACCCCCGCGACCACGGCGGCGACCGCGGCGCCGACGAACCCAAGGCCCTGCACGGCGACCACGACGCCGCCCCGCAGACGGTGCTGGTCGGCGACCTCGGCCAGCGCCGCATAGCCGGCGCCCGCCGCCTTCGGCGGCCGTTCAAGGCTGAAAATGGTGTTCGATGACATGCTGGCCGGGCGCGCCGTGGCGATGCCGGCGACCTTAACGGCCGTCCGGTAACCGCCGCGTTAACCGCCGGCGAAACGAAAACGCGGCCGGGCGCCGGTTTGGCGCTCGGCCGCGTTGGGAATCAATGACAAGAACCGGATGGAATATCATCGGCCGGCCGGCCGAAGGCAGGCGCGGTCAGGCCTTCAGGTTAACCTGGCGCTCCGCCACCGCCCGCGTTTCCGGTGAGGTGTGCGCGGGAACAGTGGCTATGACGCCATGTTTCGACACCAGCGCGATGACCACGGCCGTGGTGCCCGGCGTTACCACTGGGACCCAGCCCGCGCCATTGCCTGACGCCGGAGCCGCTTGGCGCGTCTGCGCCGGCGGCGGTGTCGGCTGGGCATCGGCGTGCGAGGGCGCGCTTGCGGCCCTGGCGCCGGCATCAGCCACGATTGGAGTTACGGTTGCGCTCATGTTACCCCTTCCCGGCTCGTTCGGAGCCAAGGAAATTACTCAATCTCCCAAGTCAATAATGCACATGTAGTGCCACAACCCTCCTTATATCCGAAAATATCCATAGAGGCAAGTAGTAAATACTTGAATCGTGCCTAACATATGCATAATATTTACTGTTAGAGACTGTTAGTGATATTTGAATTTTCGAAATGAATATTGCTTTTGGTTCTTGCTGACAGCGCCGCGGCCATCGGGCAAACTAGGGTTTCGGCCGCCCGCACCCGGCAAGCACCCATGAGCGTTCGCCATCTCGACAAGCTGTTCGCGCCCGCCTCCGTCGCCGTGATCGGGGCGTCGGACCGGCCGGGGAGCATCGGCCAGGTCATCCTCCGCAACGTCGTCGGCGGAGGCTTCAAAGGTCCGGTGTGGCCGGTCAACCCCCGGCACGCCAAAGTCGGCGGCTTGACCGCTTTCGCCGACGTGGACGCCCTGCCCGCGACCCCGGATCTCGCCGTGATCTGCACCCCGCCGGCGGCCATTCCCGGCCTGGTGTCGGCGCTTGGGAGCCGCGGCGCCCGCGCCGCCGTGGTCATTACCGCCGGCCTTGATCGCCAGGCCGCCGATGCGACGCGCAGCGTTCAGCAGGCGATGCTGGATGCGGCGCGGCCCCATTGCTTGCGCCTTCTGGGTCCGAATTGCCTGGGCTTGTTGGTGCCCGGAATCGGCCTTAACGCCAGTTTCGCTCATGCTGACGCGCGCGACGGCCCCATTGCATTCGTCAGCCAGTCGGGGGCGCTGTGTACCGTGGTGCTGGACTGGGCGCGCAGCGAAGGCGTCGGCTTCAGCCACTTCATTTCGCTCGGCAACGCCGCCGATGTCGATTTCGGCGACGTCATCGACTATTTGGCCGGCGACCGGCACACCGGCGCCATCCTGCTTTACATCGAAACCATCGGTCAGGCGCGCAAGTTTCTTTCGGCGGCGCGCGCCGCCGCCCGCAACAAGCCGATCATCGCCATCAAGGCCGGCCGCTCGCAAGCCGCCGCCCGCGCCGCATGGTCGCACACCGGTTCCCTCGCCGGCAGCGACGAGGTATTCACCGCCGCCCTGGCGCGCGCCGGCATCGTCCGCGTCGACAGCGCCGAGGAACTGTTCGAGGCGGCCGCGACCTTGGCGCGCATTGGGCGCACCGAGGGCGAGCGCCTGGCGATCCTCACCAACGGCGGCGGACCGGGAATCATGGCCGTCGACGCCCTCGCCGCCGAGGGCGGCGAGCTCGCCGAACTGGCGCCGCAGACCTTGGCCGCCCTCGATCGCGTGCTGCCCGGCACCTGGAGCCGCGCCAACCCGGTGGACATCGTTGGCGACGCGCCCAGCGGGCGCTACGCCGATGCGTTGCGCATCTTGACCAATGACCCGAACACCGACGCCGTGTTGGTCCTGCACGCGCCCACCGCCGTGGTGCCCGCCATCGAGGCCGCGCACGGGGTGATCGCGGCGGCCCCCGCCAGCGGGGGAAAGAAGCTGCTTACCTGTTGGCTGGGACGCGACGCCGTCGCCGTGGCGCGCCAGGCTTTCGTGGCGGCGGGCATCGCCACCTACGACACGCCGCTCGCCGCGGTACGGGCGCTGGCGCACCTGGCGGAATACCGCCGCACGCAAGCGGCGCTGAGCGAGACGCCGCCGGCGGCGCCCACGACCTTCACTCCCGATCCCCAGCGCGCGGCGGCGGTCATCGCCGGCGCGCTTGGCGCGGGGCGGGGAGCCTTAAGCGAAATCGAGGTCCAGGCCGTGCTCAAGGCCTATGGGGTGCCGGTGGTGGAATCGCGCCTGGCGCCCGATGCCGAGGCCGCCGCCGCCGCCGCCGAGGCGCTCGGCTTTCCGGTGGCGGTGAAAATTCATTCGCCCGACCTCGTGCACAAGAGCGACGTGGGCGGCGTCGTCTTGGACATCGAGGACCGCGCCGCCGTTTTGCGCGCCGCCGGGGAGATGCGCGCGCGCGCGCTCCGGTTGCGGCCCGGCGCGCGCATCGAAGGCTTTGTGGTGCAGCCCATGGCGCGCCGGCCGCGCGCCTTCGAGCTCATCGTCGGCGCCAGCGTGGATCCGATTTTCGGGCCCGTGCTGCTGTTCGGCCAGGGCGGGACGGCGGTGGAAATTCTCGCCGATCGCGCTTTGGCGCTGCCGCCGCTCAATCTCGCCCTGGCGCGCCAAACCATGGAGCGCACGCGCGTGGCGCGATTGCTCGCCGGCTACCGCGACCGCCCGGCGGCCGACCGGGACGCCATCGCTCACATCATGGTGCGCGTCGCCCAGCTTGTCGCCGACCACGCCGAGGTGATCGAGATCGACATCAACCCATTGCTGGCCGACGCCGAAGGCGTGGTGGCGCTGGACGCGCGCATACGCGTCGCGCCCGCGCGCCTGCGGGGCAGCGCCCGGCTGGCGATTCGGCCCTATCCCCAGGATCTGGAGGAATGGTTGACGCTCGCCGACGGCACGCGCGTGCTGGCGCGGCCGATCCGCCCGGAGGACGAAGCGGCGCACCGGGCCTTTTTCAACCGCCTGACGCCCGACGACGTGCGTTTCCGGTTTTTCGGCCTGGTACGAGCGTTCGACCATACGCAACTCGCCCGCTTCACGCAGATCGATTACGACCGTGAAATGGCGTTCATCGCCACCGCGCCCGGCGCCGGCGGCGTGCCCGAAACCTTGGGCGTCGCGCGCGCCGTCGCCGACCCCAACAACGAGCGCGCGGAGTTCGCCGTCATCGTCCGCTCGGACCTCAAGCGGCGAGGTCTGGGACGGGCTCTGCTGGACAAGTTGGTGCGCTATTGCCGAGCGCGCGGCACCGCGACCCTGGTGGGCCAGGTGCTGCGCGAGAACGTGCGCATGCGCGCTTTGGCCGAGCAATTGGGCTTCACCGACCGGAGCGTGGACGCCGACACGCTCGAATATGTGCTGGATTTGCGCGCCGCCGCGGCAGAGGTGAATTCGCCGCTCCGCGGCGGGGCGGCGCTGTAGGGGGCGCGTCAGTCGTTGTCGTTGTCGCCCGCCGCCATCTCTTCCAGCCGCTCCCGGTTCATCAGTCGCACCAGCGTCGGTTCGGGCAGGGAGATGGTCTTGTCCTTCTTGAGATGGCTGAAGCTGCGGCTGACGGTTTCGACCGTGAGGCCGAGAAAATCGGCGATGTCGCCCCGGCTCATCGCCAGCACGATCGGATCGTCGATGCGCCCGGCGAGGCGCGCCCGCGCCGCCGTGTCGAGAAGGAACGAGGCGAGCTTCTCCATCGGCGCCTTGCGCCCGAGCAGCAGCATCTGGTCATCCGCCGCCGCCAGTCTTTGCCGCATGGCATCGAACATGCGCCGCTCCATCTCCGGATAGCTGCGGAACAGGCGGTTCAGTTCCTTCACGGGAAACCGGCAAAGCCGCGCGTCGTCCACCGCCTCGGCGGAGGCGGCATATCCATCGCGCACCCCAAGGCCAAGCAGGTCGCCGGCAAACCGGAAACCCGTGATCTGCCGCCGCCCATCGCCCAAGAGCTTGAACAGGCGCATGGTGCCGTCGGTCAGATGATAGATGGCGTCGGCGCTGTCGCCTTCCGCGAACAGCGTCTTGCCGGCCGGCAGCGCCACGCCGACGACGATGCGCTCCAGGCTGAGCAGTTCCTCCGGTTTGAGCGCGGCGCAAATCGCCA
>CAZIVY010000139.1:0-2496 GCA_964542505.1 uncultured Rhodospirillaceae bacterium | reverse complement strand
GCTATTGGCCGCCGGCGGCGCGCGATTCGCCGACGATAAGCGCCATGCCGGCGGCCATCAACGCGCCGGCGGCGATAACCTCGCCGCGCGCCGCTTCGCCCAGCACGACGATGCTGAGCAACGCCCCGGCGAACGGGGCGGAGGCGAAACACGCGCCCGTCCGCGCGGCGCCGATGTGGCGCAGCGCCACCACGAACAGCGCCAGGCTGATGCCATAGCCGACAAATCCGATGAGGCCGCCAAGGGCGATAATGTCCGTACTGGGCCATGACGCGCCGAGGGAGATGGCGATGGCCGCGTTGGCGGCGCCGGCGACGGCGCCCTTGACGGCGGTGATCTCGATCGCGTCGCCGCGGGCTATGCGGCGGGTGAGGTTGTTGTCCACGCCCCACGCCAGGCAGGCGGCGGCCACGGCGGCGGCGCCCGCGGAAAGCCCCAAGGGCGCTCCAGGCTCCCACGACAAGGCCACGCCGCCGGCGGCGACGGCGCCAATTCCCGCCACCGCGCGAGCCCCGAGCCGTTCGCCGAAAAAAAGCACCGCCAGCGCCGCCGTGAACACCGATTCCAGGTTGAGCAGCAGCGCCGTCGTCGCCGCCGGCGTCCGTTGCAGCCCGACCAGCAGCAGCACCGGGGCGGCCATGCCCCCGGCCCCGGTGGCGCCGGCGAGCCATAGCCAGTCGCGCCCCGCCAGGTCGGCATAGGGGGCATGGCGGCGATGCCCATTCAGCCGCCGCCCCGCCGCCACGGCGGCAAGGCCCAAACCCGCTCCAAGATAGAGAATGCCCGCCAGCAGCCACGGATCGGCGCCGGCGAGCAGCACCTTGACCGCCGGCGTGCTGGCGCCAAACAGCAGCGCCGAAGCGATGCCGAGGGCGACGCCGTACCCGGCGCGTTGCTTTTCCGCCGCTCGCGCCATGACCGGCGTGCCTCCGCTTCCCAATCCGGCGATAGTCGCTGTAATAGCACGCGGCGCATATGCTAGACAGGCGGGGATGAGTACGAACCCCTGGTTTGGCGGCCCGCGCGCGTTCGGCGTCACACATGCGGGGCGCGCCGTCGCGGTGGCCGTGGCGCTGGCCCTGGGCGCGATCTTCACCGCCGCTGGCGACGACGACCGTCGGTCGCAGACAACCGTGCTTTCGCTGGCCCGATCGGGACCGGTGGTGGTGATCGAACTGGCGCCGGTCGCCGATGGACCGCCGCCGAACTCGCGGCCCGAGTCCGCCGAGCATCCGGCGCCTATTCCGGCGCTATCGCCAGGCACGGATCCTCAGCCTCGGCCGCCGCCGCCGGCGGAAGCGCCCGCGATCGCTCCCGTTCCCGACCCGCCGGCCGCGAACGCGCGCCAGGCCGATGCGCCGCCCGGGCCGCGCGATGCGGCTCTGCGCGTGGCGATGGTCGTGCCGCCTGCGCCTGGCGCCGCGCCGCGCCCGCCCATTGCCTTGCCGGCCATCGCCATCGTCATCGACGACGTCGGGCTGGACAAGGCGCGCTCGCGCCGCGCCATCGCGCTGCCGGGGCCGCTGACCTTGGCGGTGTTTCCTTTCGCCGCCGGTTCGGCGGAACTGGCGGCCGCCGGCCGCGACGCCGGGCATGAGGTGATCGCCCATCTGCCCATGGAGGCGATGGAAGCCGAATATGACCCCGGCCCCATGGCGCTCATGACGGCGCAGGAAGAACCGGAACTTGTGCGGCGCTTGCGCTGGCACCTCGACCGCTACGACGGTTTCAGCGGCGCCAGCAACCACATGGGCAGCCGCTTCACCGCCGACGCGCGGCGCATGGACGTCGTGCTGCGGGAACTTAAGGCGCGCGGCATGTTCTGGTTCGATTCGCGCACCAACGGCCGCTCGGTGGGCGAATGCCGAGCCCGCCAACTGGGCGTGGACTCGACCGGGCGCGACGTCTTTCTCGACAATGACAGCGGCGTCGAGGCGGTGATGGCCGAGCTCCGGCGCGTCGAGCAGATCGCCCGCAAGCACGGCCGCGCCGTCGCCATCGGCCACCCGCGCGACGGGACGCTCGTCGCCTTGCGGGAATGGCTGCCGCGCATGCGCCGCCAGGGGTTCGAGTTCCGCCCGGTGTCGGCGATGCTGGCGACCGCGGCCGCCGCCTGCAAGGGCCGGGGCGCGGCGGCGCCTACTTCTGGCACATGGCCATGACGCGCGCCGGTCCGCCGGCCGCCGCCACCGTTTTCGGCGCGCCGACGAAGAGCGTGCATGAATCGGCCTTGGCTGGCGCCAGTTGCCCGGGGTTGGCGGCGTTCTCGACGAACTTCCAGCCGCGCTGCAAGCCGCGCACGTGGCAGTGCCAGGAATCGGTGAGCAGGTCGCCCGTCGGCCCGCGCGCGTTTTCTCCCGAATCGATGCCGATATTGTCCATGACCAGGCCGCCGATCCTGATCTTGCGGCTGACCTCGATCTCGATCAGGCGGTCGCACGCGGCCTTGGAAAAGCCCGGATGGTTCCAGCCGTTGATGTAGGGGCTGGTGGCCAT
>CAZIVY010000138.1:0-19188 GCA_964542505.1 uncultured Rhodospirillaceae bacterium | reverse complement strand
CGAATAGGGACTTCCATAGGATGATTCCCCTCTACTACTACAGTTGGCCGCCGGTTCTCTGGCTTGACTGGTGGTGCCATCACGCGGCGCAGGCCGCGAACCCCTGCAAGCTGTCCGCGAACCCGCCGGCGGATCCCCGTATCCTTTCGGAGCCCCAGATCATGGCGTCCAAACCCGTGGAGCCCGAACCGTCGGCGCTCGAGGAAAATTTTTCCGATGCGAACGGTCGCGTCATCCCGTTTCCCTTCGATCGCGTCAAGCACAAGGCCCGCGGCGAAGGGCAGCAGTCGGCGACCCTGATAATCCTGGCGCCGCGCGCCAGCTAATCGATTTCTCGTTATTCGGCGGCTTGGCTGTTTGGCGGCCGCCAGCGCAGCACCGGCCGCCGCGCCGCCTGCGTTTCGTCGAGCCGCCGCCTCGGCGCCAGCCTTGGCGCTCCCGTGAACGCGTCTTTTTCTCCCCCCCGCGCCCGTTCCGCCAAATGCCGCAAGGTGGCGATGAAAGCGTCGAGCGATTCCTTCGACTCGCTTTCCGTCGGCTCCACCAGCATGGCCCCATGCACCACCAGGGGAAAGTACACCGTCATCGGGTGATAACCCTCGTCGATCATGGCTTTGGCGAAATCCAGCGTGGTCACGCCGGTGCCGTCGAGAAAGCGGTCGTCGAACAACGCTTCGTGCATGCACGGGCCGGGATATGACGGCGTCATGACATCGGCGACGCACGCCTTCAGGTAATTGGCGTTCAACACCGCGTCCTCGGCCATTTGCCGAATGCCGTCGCCGCCCAGCGCCGACATGTAGGCGAGGGCGCGAATGAACATACCCATCTGGCCGTGAAACGTCTTCAGGCGCCCGAAAGACCCGCCGTCCGGGTGCTCCACCAGGCGCCAGCCGGCGGCATCGTGGACCACATAAGGCACCGGGATATAGGGGCTGAGGTCCTTGGAAAAGGCCACCGGGCCGGCGCCGGGGCCGCCGCCGCCATGAGGCGTCGAAAACGTCTTGTGCAGGTTGATGTGCATGGCGTCGATGCCCAGGTCCCCTGGGCGCACCCGGCCGGCGATGGCGTTGAAATTCGCGCCGTCGCAGTAAAGATAGGCGCCGACGCCATGGGTTCCTTCGGCCAGCTCCGGCATTTGGCGCTCGAACAAGCCGCAGGTATTGGGATTGGTGACCATGACCGCCGCCACGTCGGGCGACAGCGTTCTGGTGAACGCGGCCATGTCGATGCGCCCATCGGGGCCGTTGGGCACCGCCTCGACCTCGTAGCCGCACAAGGTGGCGGTCGCCGGGTTGGTGCCATGCGCCGAATCGGGCACCAGCACGCGCCGCCGCCGCTCGCCGCGCGCTTTCAACGCCGCGTGCATCGCCATAAGCCCGCAAAGTTCGCCCTGGGCGCCCGCCGCCGGCGACATGGCGATGGCCGGCATGCCGGTCAGGGTCTTCAGCCAATGCGTCAGTTGATCGATGAGTTCCAGCGCCCCCTGGACGGTGCTCACCGGCTGCATCGGGTGCAGGTCGCCCAATCCCGCCAACCGCGCCAGCTTTTCGTTCAGGCGCGGGTTGTATTTCATCGTGCACGAGCCGAGCGGGTACATGCCCATGTCGATGGCGTAGTTGCGCCGGCTGAGGCGGACGAAATGGCGAACGATCTGCGGCTCCGAGAGGCCGGGCAGTCCCACCGGCGCGCGCCGCTCCAGCCCGCCCAGGCGCGTCTTCACCTTGGGCGCCGGGGGAAAATCGACGCCGCTCCGCCCTTCCTTGTCCAGCTCGAACAGCAGCGGCTCTTCGTGGTCGAGCCCGCGATGGCCGCTGCTTGTGGGCGTTTCCGCCCTCCCGCCGCCGCCGTCGGGCCGCGTCGGGCGTCCTTGCCGGTTCAACATTATTTCACCGCCCGCGTCAGGGCGCTGGCCAGGCGCTCGACGTCGCTGTCGCTGTTCATCTCGGTCGCCGCCACCAGCAGCAGGTTCGCGAGTTGCGGCGACTTTGGCCACAGGCGCGACACCGGCACGCCGGCCAGCACGCCCTCGCCCGCCAGGCGCTCCACCACCGCGTCCGCCGGGCCGGGCAGCAGAACCGTGAACTCGTTGAAGAAGGCGTCGTTCAACACGCTGACGCCGGGGATCGCCGCCAGGCGTTCGGCGGCGCGCACGGCGGTGGCGTGGTTCAGCCGCGCCATGTTCGCCAGTCCGCTTTCGCCCAGCAGCGCCAGATGGATGGTGAAGGCCAGCGCGCAAAGCCCGGAGTTGGTGCAGATGTTCGAGGTGGCCTTTTCGCGCCGGATATGTTGCTCGCGCGCCGATAGCGTCAGCACGAAGCTGCGCCGGCCGTCCTCGTCCACCGTTTCCCCGCACAACCGTCCCGGCATCTGGCGCACGTATTTTTCGCGGGTGGCGAGCAAGCCCACATAGGGACCGCCGAACGACAGCGGCACGCCGAGCGACTGGCCCTCGGCGGCGACGATGTCGGCGCCCATATCGCCTGGCGGCGCAATCAGGCCCAGCGACACCACCTCGGTGACCGCCGCCACCAGCAGCGCGCCCTTGGCGTGGCAGGCGGCCGCCAGCGGCGTCAAATCGCGCAGATGCCCGAACAGGGTCGGGTTCTGCACGATGACGCAAGCCGTATCGCCATCGATGGACGCGATCAGGTCCTCGGTCCCTTGGGGATCGGCCGGCGCGCCCGCGATGGCGCCTCCGCTCAACCCCGCCATGGTCGCCGTCACCTCGCGGTAGTGCGGATGCAGCCCCCCCGACAGCACGATCCTGGAGCGGCGCGTCAGCCGCCGCGCCATCAGCGCCGCCTCCGCGCAAGCGCTGGCGCCGTCGTACATCGAGGCGTTGGCTACCTCCATTCCGGTCAGCAACGCCACCTGGGTTTGGAACTCGAACAGATACTGCAGCGTGCCCTGGCTGATTTCCGGCTGGTACGGCGTGTAGGAGGTGAGAAACTCCGAACGCTGGATCAAATGATCCGCCGCCGCCGGAATGTGGTGGCGGTAGGCGCCGGCGCCGAGAAAGCAGGGCGCGCTGGCCGGCGAGAGGCTCTTCGCCGCCAGGCCCACGAGCTCGCGCTCCACCTCGATTTCGCTCTTGTGCGCGGGGAGCGGCAGCGGTTTCTTGAGGCGCGCGCGCTCGGGCACGTCGCTATAAAGCTCGTCGATGGACGCGGCGCCCACGACGCCCAGCATCTGGCGCCGGTCATCGCCGGTGAGTGGCAGATAGCGCATCAGCCGAGGCCTTTCACATAAGTGGCGTAGGCGGCTTCGTTCATCAGCGCGGCCGTTTGCTTCTTGTCGGCGAGGTGGATTTTCAGCAACCACCCGCCGCCAAGCGGATCCTGGTTCACCAGGGCAGGGTTGTCGGCCAGCGCCTTGTTGACCTCGACCACGGCGCCCGCCGCCGGGGCATAGATTTCGCTGGCGGCCTTGACCGATTCCACCACCGCGATTTCGCTCCCCTGGTCCGCCTTGCGGCCGATCTCGGGCAGGTCGACGAAAACCACGTCGCCCAATTGTCCCTGGGCGTAATCGGTGATGCCCACCGTGCCGACGTCGCCGGCGACGCTGATCCACTCGTGGTCCTTGGTAAATCGAATATCGCTCATCCTTGGTTTCCCCCTGGCCTCACGACTTCACATAACGATGGGCGACAAATGGCATTTTCACCACCCTGCCGGGCAGCGTCTTGCCGCGCACAAGCAGTTGAACCGCCGTGCCCGCACCCGCCTCGGCCGCGCGCACATACCCCATGGCGACGGGGCCGTCGACGGTGGGGCCGAAGCCGCCCGAGGTGACGGCGCCGATGGCCTCGCCTTGGGCGTTCTGGATAACGGTCCCCTCGCGCGCCGGCACGCGGCCCTCGGGGACGATCCCCACCCGCCGCCGGCCCGCTCCCTCGCGCAACTGCTTCAGGATGATGTCGGCGCCCTTGAACTGGCCTTCGCGCCGGCGGCGCTGGCCGATGGCCCAGGCCAGGCCCGCTTCCACCGGGGTCGTGGTTGTATCGATGTCGTGGCCATGGAGGCATAAACCGGCTTCGAGTCGCAGGCTGTCGCGGGCGCCCAATCCCACCGGCGCCACTTCCGGCTCCGCCAGCAGGCGCCGGGCCACCATCTCGGCGTCGCGCGCCGCGAGCGAGATTTCAAATCCGTCCTCGCCGGTGTAGCCCGAGCGGCTGACGAAGGCGTCGACGCCCGCCACCTTCATCGCGGCCGCCGTCATGAAGCCGAGACCCGCCGCCGCCGGCGCGAGGCGCGCGAGCGCCGTCACCGCCTTCGGCCCTTGCAGCGCCAAGAGCGCGCGGTCGGCCAGATGATCCACCGTCAAGCCGCGAAGCTCGCGCTTCAGATGCGCCAGGTCCTCCGTCTTGCGCCCGGCGTTCACCACCAGGAACAAATCGCTTTCCCGCTGCGTCACCATCAAGTCGTCGAGGATGCCGCCCTTGTCGTCGGTCAACAGGCTGTAGCGCATGCGTCCCACCGCCAGCTCCGCGATGTCGCCGGGCAGCAGGCGCTCCAGCGCCAGCGCCGCGCCGGTTCCCGTCAAGCGCACCTGTCCCATGTGCGAAACGTCGAACAGGCCGGCATTGGCGCGGGTGTGGCGGTGCTCGGCGAGGATGCCGCTCGGGTACTGCACCGGCATGTCGTAGCCGGCGAAGGGCACCATGCGCGCGCCCAGTTCCCGGTGCAGCGCGTGCAGCGGCGTGGTCTTGAGCGGTGCCCCTTCAGCCTCGGCCAACATGTTTCTCCGCTTCGATGGATGCCGCGCCGCCGCTTCGTCCATGCGAAGCGGCGCCGGCCCCCTCTGTCTTGGAACCTGAGAGATTTCCCGCCTTGCCGAGGCGCTTACGCCTCGTTGCGGTTACTCCTTCGGTGAGTACGCGGCGCGCGCGCCACGGACTGCTTTCCAGAGTTCCATCGCCCCGCGGTCCTTGGGCCTGAGAGTTTCCGGGGCGGTTGCTCCTTCGGCGCCGGCGATGTGGTTTAGCCGGACTCTCCCGCGGGGTTTAGCGGAATATGCGAGCATGATACTCGAAACGCCTTGGTCCGAGTCAATTCTTTGGCAAAAGAATAAGTTCACTGCACGGCGCGAATGGTGCCTCGCGCATCATCTCTATCGGGGCGAATTATTGGACCAGTCAGCCCCCAAATTAGCCCCTCAAGTTCATCAGGCGGGACATGCAGACTATTCGCTATGTCGCTCTTTGTCTTTCGCTCGGCCCAAAGCTGAGTAAGGACTTTTTGCCAGACACGCGATGTTTCACGCTCAATCCCACCAGGCTCACCAGAGCGGAAACCACGCCTTCCCAACTCGATGCAGGCAGATTTGTACTGCCATTCAGTAAGAAGGCTGAGTGTGTGTAGTCGGTAGGCCATAGCCATCGCAGAGACGCGCCAGCGCCTCTTAGCTTCGATTATGGCATCTACGGTAATGAACATAGGCCTCCTGGCCCTCACATCGTGAGCGGGCATCAAAAATGCAGAGGCAAACATGTTGGCCTCGCGTTCCGCGGCCCGTGATGGCTGCGGTCCGCCGTGTCGGTGCATGATTAGATGCCCAAGTTCGTGCGCGGCATCAAAAATACTGTGCTCCGCTGTCTTGAAATTGTTTAGGAAAACAAATGGCTCATCATTTCGCCAGAATGAAAACGCATCGACTGTGGCCGTATCTTCCGAGAGAGAGAAAACACGAACGCCATTTACCTCAAGCAACCCAAGCATGTTGCCAATGGGCTTTTCTCCCAGACTCCAAAACTGCCGGAGAGAGAGAGCGGCAGATTCGGGGTCGGTTTCATAACTCAGATCAAGAAGATTGGCCTTCGGCAGACTGAACTCACCTGCCACCCAATCGCTCAACTGCAACCCGAGAGAGCCCGCAGCAATTGCGGCATCGCGCTCCTTAGTGCTCATTTTCGTCAGGCCCCGAAAACTTACGGCACTAGTATCAAGTTCCTCCGGGTCGTCATCGGCAAAGAACGCTGTTGGGTAGTTCAACGCGCGAGCGAGCCTTGCGACCGTGTCGTCATCTGGCTCATTCTCACCGTTTTCTAGCCGCGAAATGGTGATCGCGGACACACCTGCTCGTTCAGCGAGTCCTTTCCCGGTCAGCCTTCGCCTCTTTCGGGCAAGGCTAAGCCTCTTATGATTGAACACGATGTGCCTGCTACTTGCGGACCACTTGCGGGTCGAATTCGTCCGCCACATCCCCCTCGTCTAGAGTAGGCGGCTTACGATCCAGGTCAGCGCCGTCAGAAAGATAAAGGCGCTCGACATAGGTGGCAAACGTGCCGTTCTTGACCACGGGACGCGTAAGTTCTGCAGCACCATTTTCGTCAACCATAAGGTAGTAGGTCGCCCACCCCTTGGGTTGGCGCGGCGCAAACTCCGGCATCGAGCCAAACATGTTCCCACCGCAAACCCGCTCCGCACCTGCGCCCTTGGGCGAACGCGGCTTCGGCTTCTGCTCATCGTTGCAGGCGACATCCACGTTCGCGAATACGACCTTCACTTTCGTCGCATCGTTCCGGATCGCCTCGACGCCATCAGGACGGTCGAGGAGCCAAGTATCGCCGACAAATTCATTGCGAAGCGCCCATGTCCCATGCTGGTATGAAAACGTGCCGGCAGCGTTCGCAGGATGGAATGGCGTGGCATCAGCACTCGCTGAAACCGCGACTGCGATAACCTTCAAAAGACGAGTACGCGGCCCTAACTGCAATTCCGCCAAGCGACGGTCAACGTCCCATGGCTCTCGCAGAACTATAGTCTCAAGCTCGCTCATCGCGATGCACCCAATGTTAATTTTTCAACCCCTACAGTATGGGCAGATTTATAAACATAGGTCAACCCCTATCGAGCACCGCTTAGCCGCAGCTTTCTTGGCGATCTCCGCCCGGCCTAGTCGGGTTGAGCGGCGCGCGGCGCTAAACTCCGGGCGTGGGCGGCGACGCCTTCAGGCTCGCCCGCAATTCGCCGATGGCGCGGTCGCTGGCGGCGAAGGCCTCGGGTCCGGTGAGCCCCGTTCGCAGCACGTCGCGCGCCGCCGCGACGGCGATATCGACAATGGCGGCGCGCACTTGCCGGACCGCGGCGGCTTCGGCCTGGGCGATCTTGGCCGTGGCGAGCGCGGCGCGGCGCGCCAATTGCGTCCTGAGTTCGGTTTCCGCCGCCGCCGCCAGGCGCCGCGTGTCGGCCTCGGCGCGGGCGATGATTTCGTCCACCTCTTTCGCCGCGTTGCGCTGCCGGCTCTGGAATTCGGCCAGCAGCGTTTGCGCTTCGTGGCGCAACCGTTGCGCCTCTTCGAGCTCGCGCCGGATGCGCGCCGCCCGTTCGTCCAGGATCGCGGCCAGTTTTCCCGGCACGCGCAAATAGAACATTACCCCCAAGAAGAGGACAAAGGAGACCGCCACCCAAAAGGTTTCGTTGGCGAACATGCTCATGCCCTGCCCGCCACCGCCCGGGTGAGGGCGGCGCGCTCGGCCGAGGCGCGCTCGACGGCGGCGCGGACCGTGGCGGGGTCGAGGTCGATCCCGGCCAGCCGTTGCGCCAGCGCCCGCGCCAGATCCGCCGCGACGCTGTCGGCATTGGCCATCGCCTTCACGGTCGCCGCCGCGATGGCCGCGTCCGCCGCCTTCGACGCTTCCGCCGCCGCCGCGTCCTGGCTTGCGCGCTGGCGCGCGACCTGGGCGTTGACGTGCTGGCGTGATTCAATCGCCAGCGCCTGCGCCTTGGCGCGCCCCGCCGCTATCTGCGCCTCGTAATCGGCCTTGGCCTTGTCGGCTTCGCGCTTCAGTTGCTCGGCGTCGTCAAGGTCGTGGGCGATGCGGCTCTGGCGCTCCTCCAGGACTTGCGTGATGCGCGGCAACGCCACGAATCGCATGAGGAGGTAGAGGGCGACGAAGACAATTCCCAGCCACACCAATTGGGGCATGAACCCCGCCGGGTTGAGCTGTGGCATGCCGGCGCCCTGGGCGGAAGCGGCGCCGCCGCCGATCGCGGAAGCGACAACAGCCGCTAGCCCGGCCAGCGCCCGCTTTGTCATCGGCGTTGGTCCGCCGGCGCCGGTCAGAACACGAACAGGATCAGCATCGCGATGACCAGGGCGAACAGCGCGATGGCCTCGGTCAAGGCGAAGCCAAGCAGCACGTTGCCGAACACTTTCGGCGCCGCGGACGGGTTGCGCACCGAGGCGGCGACGAAACTGCCGAAGATGTTGCCGATGCCGATGCCGACGCCGCCGAGAGCTATGGTGGCGAGGCCGGCGCCGATCAACTTGGCCGATGCGGGATCCATGATGCGCGTTCCTTTCGCTAGGGGGATGGGGTCGCCGACGCCCGTCAGTGATGCAGGTGAATGGCGTCGTTCAAATAGAGACAGGTGAGGATGGTGAACACATAAGCCTGCAATATGGCAATGCCGATTTCCAGGCCCGTCAGGGCGACGATGAACAGCAGCGGCGCCCAGCCGCCGGCCAGGCCGAGCGTGATGACGAAGCCGGCGAAGACCTTCAGCATCGTGTGCCCGGCCATCATGTTGGCGAAAAGGCGCACCGACAGGCTGATGGGACGGACGAAATAGGAAATCACCTCGATCGGCACCAGCACCGGCAGCAGCGCGATGGGCACGCCGCTGGGCACGAACAGGCCGAGAAAGCGGAACCCGTGGCGGGCGAAGCCGATGATGGTGACGCCGGTGAAGACCACCATCGCCAGCGCGAAGGTGACGATGATGTGGCTGGTGACGGTGAAGGTGAAGGGCACCATGCCCAGCAGGTTCAAGAACAGGATGAACATGAACAGCGTGAAGACGAAGGGGAAATAGGCCCGGCCCTCGCTGCCCACATTGTCGCGCAGCATGCCGCCGATAAACTCGTAGGCCATTTCCTGCAGCGACTGGAGCCGCCCGGGGACCATCGCCCGCGCCCCCATGCTGGCGGTGAAAAAGACGGTGATCAACGCCGCCGCCAGCACCATGTAGGCGGACGAGTTGGTGAACGACAGGTCATAGCCGCCGATCTCGATCGGCACCAGGCGGCGGATCTCGAACTGCGCCAGCGGGTTGTGCACTTCGGCCACGTGTTTTCGTCGTCCTTTTTGTTGGACTTCCCGGTTCAGCGATCGTCGGCGGGGCTGTTCATCTCCCGCGCCACTCGGTACACGCCGCGGATGCCCGCGCCGGCGCCGAGGAAAAAGAACACCATCAGCAACCACGGCTTGGTGCCGAACAGATTGTCCAGCAGCCAGCCCATACCCGCACCCACCGTCAGACCGGCCACCAGTTCCACTGATAGCCGCCACGCCGCGCCGTAGCGCGACCTCTCGACCGCCAGCCCCGGCTTCGGGCCCTCGCGCTCCGCCTGGGCCGCGCGCGCCGCCTTCAGGCGCGCATCCAGATCGCCGGGAGGCGGCTTAGCCGCTTCGCGCACGAAACCGCCCTCTCGCCGGCGCGGCAATCTGTCCGACGAGAAGCGAGCGCAAATTAGGGACCGGCATTTTTCCTGTCAAGTTGCGGGGCGGCGCGACCTTGCGCCTGTACCATCAGGCCGTGGCGCGCAAGGCTTCGGCGGCGCCCAAGTCCACCGAAACCAGGGCCGAGACGCCGCGCTCGGGCATGGTCACGCCGTAAAGCCGGTCCATGCGCGCCATGGTGATGGGGTTGTGGGTGACCACCAGGAAGCGCGTGTCGCCGGTCCGCGCCAGGTCCTCGATCAGGTCGCAGAAACGCGCCACGTTGCTGTCGTCCAGCGGCGCGTCCGCTTCGTCCAGGACGCAGATGGGCGCCGGGTTGGCCTGGAATACGGCGAACAGCAGCGCCAGCGCGGTCAGCGCCTTCTCGCCCCCCGACAAGAGCGACATCACCTGCATCCGCTTGCCCGGCGGCGAGGCCAGGATCTCCAGCCCCGATTCGAGCGGGTCTTCCGATTCCACCAGCTTCAGGTGCGCCTTGCCGCCGCCGAACAGGCGGACGAACAGTTTCTGGAATTCCGCGTCCACCCGCGTGAAGGCGGCGAGCAGGCGCTCGCGTCCCTCGCGGTTGAGGCCGCCGATGCCCTCGCGCAGGCGCCCGATGGCGGCCACCAGGTCGGCGCGCTCGGTTTGCAACAAGGTGGCGCGCTCCTCCACTTCCTTCGCTTCGATGTCGGCGCGCAGATTGACCGGGCCCATATTGTCGCGCTCGCGCTTCAGGCGTTCGACCCGCGCTTCCACCGCCGGCAATTCGGAAATCCCGGGCGGGGTATCGATGCCGCCATGGGCCAGCACCGCGTCCGCCGGGCAGCCGAGCGATTCGAGGATGCGGCCCGCGGTTTCGCGCAAGCTTGTCGCCGCGTGTTCGGCATCGGCGAAACGGCGCGCGCGATCTTCGCGCTTTTCCGCCAGCAAGCGGTCGGCCTCGCGCGCCATGCGCAGGCGCTGCGTCATCGTGGCTTCTGCTTCCGCCATTGCGTCCGCCGCCCGCTGGCGCGCCACTTCCGCGGTGGCAAGCCGGTCGCCGAGCGCCAGCTTCTGCTGGTGCACGGCTTGCGGGCGCGCGCGCGCCCCGGCCAATTCCGCTTCCATGGTCTCGGCGCGCTCGGCCAGCCGCCGGCGCTGGCTGGCGGCGTCCTCGGCGCGCGCCGTCCAGGCGCGGCGCTCGACGCCGTTGGCGGCCAGCCGCTCGATCCGCCGCGCCGCCTCGCGCCGCAAGTCCTGCAAGCGCGCGCGCGCGTCCGCCAATTCCTGGCGCCGTTCCTCGGTATCCTGACGCGCGCCGGGCAATGCCGCGCGCGCGGCGCCGGATTCGGGCAACGCCGCCGCCGCCGCGATCGCCGCCTCGCGCCGGCTTTGCGCCTGGGCCAGATCGCGGCCGGTGGCGTCCGTCGCGGCCGCCAGGCTGGCGCTCTTGACGGTGCGTGCCGCCGCCGCCTGGGCCGCCGCCGCCTGCGCGTCCTGGGCCGCTGCCAGCGCCGCTTCCGCCGAATCGGCCGCTTGCCTTGCCGCTTTCTCCTGCTCCTCCGCCGCTTGCCGCGCCGCGGCCGCTTGCGTCAGGGCCGCGTCGGCCTCATGGGCGCTGGCCTCGGCCTTGAGCCGCGCCGCCCGCGCCTCGGCCAGCCGCGCCCGCTGTTCCAGCCGCGTCGCCGCCGGGGTCGCCGCGCCGGCGCGGACGGTGAACCCGTCCCACCGCCACAACCCGCCCGCGGCGCTCACCAGGCGCTGGCCGGCTTTCAGGGCCGCTTGCAGCCCGGCGCCGTCGGCGTCGTCCACCACCCCGATCTGTCCGAGCCGCCGCGACAGGGCAGGGGGCGCGGTGACGAATCCGGCCAGCGCGCGCACGCCCGGCGGCAGCTCTGGCGGGTTCGCCAGCGGGGGCAAGGCGTCCCAATGGGCCGGCGCTCCCTGGTCGGCGCTGGCGCTCAAATCGTCGCCGAGAGCGGCGCCGAGCGCCTTTTCATAGCCCGCTATGACCGTCACCGCGTCGATCAGCGGCGGCCAAAGATCGCCGTCGGACACCGCCAGCAATTTGGCCACGCCTTTTTCTTCCGCCGCCAGTCGCGCCGCGTCGGCGCTGGTGGACTGCGCTTGCGGCCTGAGAGCGCGCTCAAGCGTCTCGGCGTCGGTCCGCCGCTCCTCGGCCGCCCGCCGCTGCTGGCGGGCCTCGACCGCCGTCTCGCGCGCCGCCGCGACGGTTGTTTGGGTGGTCCCGGCATCGCCCGCGGCGCCTGCTTCCGCCTCGAACCGGCGGCGCTCCTCGGCCAGCGCCGCCAAGCGCGCCTCCGCCGCCGCCAGGTCGCGTTCCGCCTCGGCCAAGGCCTGCTGCCAGCGCAGCCGCGCGGCGTCCTCGGCGGCCACCGTCTCGGTCAGGCGGTCGAGCGCCGCCTGCCGCTCGTTGACCAGAGCCTGCGTGGCTTCGGCCTGGCTTGAGGCCACGCGCTCGGCCGCCTCTTCGCCCGCCCGCGCCGCGTCGATTTCCGCTTTTTCGCTATCCAGCCGCGTCAGCGCCGCCGCCGCGTCCCGCGCCATGCCTTCCTCGCGCGCCCCATCCTCGGCGATCTGCGCCTTGCGCGCTTCGAGGTCGGCGACCGCGGCGAGCGCCTGGCGTTCCTCGTTTTCGAGGGTTTCGCGCGCCACCGCCAGCCGGTGCAGGCCCGCCGCCGCCGCCGCCTCGGTTTGCCTGAGGCCGGGCAGCAACTCCGCCGCCTTGACTTCCTCGGTGCGCGCCGTGGCGGCGGCCGTGGTGCGGGAGGCGACCTCGCGGTCCGCCGCCTGCAGCGCCGCGCTCGCGCTGGCGACAGTGGCTTGGGCGGCGGCATGGCGCAGGTGCCACATCGCCGCTTCCGCCTGGCGAATGTAGCCGGACAGGTTGCGGTAGCGGCTGGCCTGGCGGGCCTGGCGGCGCAAGCCGAGCAGTTGTTGTTCGAGCTGCGCCAGCACGTCGTCGACGCGGGTCAGATTCTGTTCCGCCGCGCGCAGCCGCAGTTCCGCGTCGTGGCGCCGCGAATGGAGACCAGTGATGCCCGCCGCTTCCTCGAGCAGCGCCCGGCGCTCCGCCGGCTTCATGTTGATCAGCGCGCCGACGCGTCCCTGGCTGACCAGGGCCGTCGCGTGGGCGCCGGTGGCCAGGTCGGCGAACAGCAGTTGCACGTCGCGCGCGCGCACCTCGCGGCCATTGACGCGGTAGCTGGAACCCATGCCGCGTTCGATGCGCCGCGTCACCTCGAGTTCCGGCTCGTTGTTGTAGGCCGCCGGGGCCTCGCGCTTCGTGTTATCGAGCCGCAAGGTCACTTCCGCCAGGTTGCGCGGCGGGCGCAACGACGTCCCGTTGAAGATGACGTCGTCCATGGCGTTGCCGCGCATCTGGCGCGACGAATTCTCGCCCATCGCCCAGCGCAAGGCTTCGATCAGATTGGATTTGCCGCAGCCGTTCGGGCCGACGATGCCGGTCAATCCCCGCAGGATCGACACTTCGGTGTTATCGACGAACGACTTGAAACCGACGAGACGCAACCGATCGAAATGCACCGACTTAACCTTCCGGCCCTGGACGTGACTTCAGGAAACGCCGCCGCGCCGGCGCAGGATAATGAAAACGGCGAGACTGGTGACGACGACGACGCCCCCCACCGCCAGCCACGCGCCCATGCCATCGCTGGCCGGAGCGCTTGCCCCCGGCGCCGCCTGACCCGCAACTTGCGCCGCTTGCGGCGCCTGACCCGCAACTTGCGCCGCCGGCGCGGCCGGCGCCGATCCCCCCGCAAGCAACGGATCGATCAGCGCCTTCATTTCCTCGAAGGTGCGAAAGCCGGCGTGCTTGGCGCCGCCGATGATGAAGCTCGGCGTCGAGTTGACGCCGTGCTGGCTTTGGCCTTCAAGCCGGATTTTGAGCACATAGTCTTCCAACGGCCGGTTGGCGAGGCAGGCGCGGAAGGCGTCTTCGCCCAAGCCGCCCAGGCGCGCGGTCTGCGCCAAGGCATCGATGGGGTTCGCCGCCCGCGACCACGCGGCTTGCTGCTTGAACAGCACGTCGACAAAGCCGAAATAACGCTCCGGCCCGTTGCAGCGGGCAAGCATCGCGGCGCGGAGCGCGATCTCGTCGAAGGGGAAATCGCGAAACACCAGCCGCACCTTGCCGGCGTCGATATAGTCGCGCTTCAGTTCCGGCAGCGTTTTTTCGTGGAAACTGGCGCAATGCGGGCAGGTGAGCGACGCATACTCGATGATGGTCACCGGCGCATCGGCCTTGCCGAGCGACATTTCCACCATGCCCGAACTCGGCCCCGGAGCTTGCGCCAACGCCGGGCCAAGCGCGGAATTCGCCGCCAGCCAAAGGGCGGCGGCAACCCAAAACGTCAATCTCTGCGCCATCGCAACAGTCACCCTACAAGATATAGTGGCACTATAAAGCGCCGCTACCGCTACCTCAACCCTTTGCCCACGATATTGCGCCCCAATTGCGCCAGTGCATCGCGCAAGCCGGCGTCGCCCACCGCGCCAACCAGCCGGTTGAGGCGGTCTTCCTCCGCCGGCAGCAGCGGGCGCAACGGGCGGCTCGGCCTCTGGCGCGGCGCCGGCAGGGGGCCTTGCACCAGTTTCAGGCGGCCGACGGCGCGGAAGCCGTAATAGCTGTTGATGCGCTCGACGATCAGCGGTTCCAGGTGCTGGACCTCGGGGCCAAATCCGGGCGCCACCCGCAGGTGCAATACCGCGGCCTCGCTCTTGCTATTGTTGCGATCGGTTTTTCGCCCTTCGTTGTCGCCCTGCTTGGGGCTGCCCTGCGCGCCTTGCGCGCCAACCCTATTGTTGGGGGCGGCATGGCCGCCCAGCGCGCCTTGCGCGCCAACCCTATTGTTGCGGGCAGCATGGCCGCCCTGGGGGAAGCGCATGGGGAAACGCACCCGCTCCGGCGCCACTTTTTGCGCCAGCGCCTCGCCGACGATCAGCGGCCAGCGGGTGAGAATTTCGCTCACGGCGAAACCGCGCCGCCGGAGCGCGGGCCGCAACAACGCGCCCAGCGCCCGCCCCAAAGGCCGCATGCCGCTTTTCATGACCGCCTTATGATAAATTGAGAACATGCCGACCGCCAGTGCTACCGCCCGATCGGGCACGGATGCGAAGGTCGCAAGCCGCCGCTTGCTGGCCTGGTACGACCGGCGCCGCCGCGACCTGCCCTGGCGCGCTTTACGGGGCGAATGCCCCGATCCTTACCGTGTTTGGCTTAGCGAAATCATGCTCCAGCAGACCACCGTGGCGACGGTCATTCCCTATTTCGCCGCCTTTGTGCGCCGCTGGCCGGCGCTGGACGACCTGGCGGCGGCGTCGCTCGATGAGGTGCTTCACGCCTGGCAGGGCCTGGGCTATTACCGGCGGGCGCACAAGCTCCACGAATGCGCCCGGGCCCTGATGTCCGAACATGGCGGCCAATGGCCACGCGACGAGACGGGCCTGCGGGCGCTGCCGGGCATTGGCCCCTATACCGCCGCGGCCATGGCCGCCATAGCTTTTGGCCGCCGCGCCACTCCCGTGGACGGCAATGTGCTCCGGGTCGTGGCCAGGCTTCATGCGCTGCGAACGCCGCTGCCGGCCGCCCGCGCGGAGCTCGGGCGCCTGGCTTCTGGCCTGACGCCGGCGCGCCGGGCCGGCGACTTCGCCCAAGGGCTCATGGACCTTGGCGCCACCATCTGCACCCCGCGTTTGCCTGCGTGCCCGGAGTGCCCGCTGGCGCCATTGTGCGCCGCGCGTGCCCAGGGCATCGCCGCCGAATTGCCCCGGCGCGTGCCCAAGGCCGCGCCCCCCAGGCGGCGGGCGGTGGCGTTCTGGGCGGTGCGGAGCGATGGCGCGGTGCTGCTTCGCCGGCGCGGCGACCGGGGCTTGCTCGCCGGCATGATGGAACTGCCTTCCACGCCCTGGCGGGGCGCGCCGTGGCGGCTCAAGGACGCCCTGGCTCACGCGCCGGCCCCAGGCCGCTGGCGCGCGCTGCCCGGCACGGTGGCGCACGTCTTCACCCACATGCGGCTGGAAATGCGCGTGCTGGCCGCCGAGGTGGACGAGATCGCCGATGGCGTTGAGGGCCTGTGGTGCAAGCCGGCGCGGTTTCGGACGCTGGCTTTGCCCAGCCTGACGCGCAAGCTTTGCCGGCACGCCTTGGACGCGCCCGCGCCGCCCGGCTAGACCGCGTCCGCTTTCTCCCGGCGCTTCGCCAGCATCTGCGCGACCACGCTGACCTTCTTATGGAGAATGGCGGGCGAGAACGGTTTGGCGATGTAGCCGGTCACGCCATGCTTTTTCGCTTCGGCGACGAAGTCCGCGTCGGCATTGCCCGTGATCATGAAAAACGGCAAATGAGGGTCGCGCGATCGGACCTGCCGCAACACTGCGATTCCCGACATGCCCGACATGTTCCAGTCGCAGAGGATCATGTCGAATGCGCCATGCTTGTCGGGCGCGCCGAGCAACCTCAACGCCTCCTCCCCGCTGGTGACGACGGTGACTTTTTTCACGCCGAAGTCGAACAACGTGCGCCGAATCAACTTGCAAACCTCGAGATTGTCGTCGATGACCAGCACCTTGAGTTCGGCGACGAAGGGGTCAATGGGATCGGGCACGGAGTGGTCCTCCTAGACGGCTTCGAGTCGCTTTTCGCCGGGGCTTGGGCGCTTGGCCGCGCCGTCCCCCAACGCCGATCTGAGCGCCCGCGCCAGATCGGGCGTCTTGACCGGCTTGGGCAGGAACTGGGCGTGATCGGGAATCGTCACTTCGGCGTATCGGTTCATGGAACCGGACATGAACACGACCGGCAGTCCGGGCCGATGATCCTTGATGATGTCGTAAGCCTCGACGCCGGTCATCACCGGCATGACGACATCGCTCAACATGAGATCGATGCGGGCAAGCTCGTCGGCGGCGATCTCGACCGCCTGGAAGGCGCCGTTGGCGGCAAGGACCACGTAGCCGAGTTCGGTCAAGACCTCGGCTGTCAGTTCCACCAAACGTTCGTCGTCGTCCACCAGCAGGATCGACTCGCCCTGGCCGCGTGGAACGCTGGCGTTCCGCGCCTCCACGGCTTCCGCCGCGAGCTCGCTGACGGGCAGATAGATGCTGAACGTCGACCCATGGCCGATCTTGGTCGTCACCCGGACGCCGCCACCCGATTTTTCGGCGAAGCCGTACACCATCGACAGCCCAAGACCGGTTCCCTTGCCCTGCTCCTTGGTGGTGAAAAACGGCTCGAAAATATGCGCCAAGACCCGATCGGGAATTCCCGTGCCCCGATCGGTCACCGAAACGGCGACGTAGCGCCCGGGGCTTAGCGGCGGTTGGGCGCCGGCGAACCCGGCGGCGATGTCCGCCGTATCCACGGAAATGCGAATGACGCTGCCGGGCGAGGAGGCGTGGCTGGCGTTGGTGACCAGGTTGAGGACGGCTTGGGTCAGTTCGCCCCGATCGGTCTTGACCCGCGCGCCGTGGCGGAAGTCGTACTCGATCTCCTGTTCCCTGCCGGCGGTGAGCTGCACGAGGCCGTCGATGTCGTCCTTCAGGCGCGACACCTCGAAAACGCGCGAATCGAGGGCGCGCCGGCCGCCAAACATGGAAAGCTGGCGCACCAATTTGGAAGCGGAATCGATCGCGCCGCGAATTTCCCGCAGCGACTTCTCCACCACCTCGGGCTCGCCCGCGTGCTTGCTGGCGCGCTCCGCGTAACCGCCCATGACCATCAACATGTTGTTGAAATCGTGCGCGATGCCTCCCGCGAGTTGACCGACGGCGGCCAAGCGCTCGCTTTGGCCGAGGGTCTCTTGAATCGTCACGCGTTCGGCCGCTTCGCGCGCCATCGAATCCTTGGCGCGTTGGAGTGAGCGCGACATCTCGGCCCCTGCGCGGGCGAGAGCCCCGACCTCCGCCGCGTCCGTCACCTCCATGGACGCGGTGAAATTGCCGCGCCCGATTTCCGCCGCGTAGTCAACGAGCTGCTTGATCGGACGCACGACCCAGCGCGCGATGTAAACGGACATCGCGATCAGGACGGCCAACAACGCGGCCAAGGCGGCGGCCATGTACCATCGGCTGCTCTGCACTTCCTTGAGCACTTCGCCCATGGCCGCGTCGAGGTTTTCGCCCGTCAGTCTCTGAATGTCATCGTCGAGGATCTGGTCCATCTCGCTGAGCAGCGCCATGAACTTATTCAGACCCTCCGTCATTTCATGTTGAGTTTGGACAAGCGCCTCGATGCGTGTTGCAATGTCCTCGAATGCCTTGCCGAGCCGTCGCATCGCAGCCGATTTCTCGGGCACGGCGCGGGCGAGTGCATCGAACCGCGCCCTTATCTCCTGGATTGTCTCCGTCACGTTTCGCTCGATAATCCCGTCGGCCATGTTGGGAGCGGCCAGCAAGAGCGGGAGGCGCCAAATCGCATTCTCCAGTTGTTTGGCCGAGTCGATGAGGACGCGATGGCGACGTGGGTTCGTTAGGGGCCTGTCTTCGACTTCGTCGTCGAGCGCGCGGGCGATATCGCGGACCGACACCACGGTCGCCGCGGCTACCCTATCGATACGATCCTTGGCGTCGAGGAGGGCGCTGCCGGTCGTGACGAAAGCAGCGTGGCTCACAAGAATTCGGTTGGCGAGCTCGATTTGCCGGTCGGTAGTGGCGAAGTAGATGAACCGCGCGAGATATCGCCGAAAATCCTCGTGGTCGCCTTGCAATTTCTGCCGATGCGCTACGTCGCGAAATCGCAGAAACTGCAGATACTCTAGCACGCCAATGCCGGCTTCATTGGCGTTGATCTCCATCTCGAAGGACGCTTCGACCATCGGCTGGGAGACCTTGATGATGGACTCCATCTCTCCTTGAACGTGGCGTAAACCGCTGTCGATGGCCACGAACGCGCCGCCCAGGGCGATAGCCAATAAGCCGCCGGCGATGCCGAAGCGCCCCGCCAGACCGATACCCGTGAAGGACGCCGTTTCCTGTGTGTTATTGGCCACGATCTCGCCCGCGCCGCCGATTGCCCCGTACTCATATGTAGGGGCCGCAAGGTTAATATTCGGTGCTTCCGGCCCCTCGCGCCCGCCCCCACCCGCGCGCGGCGCGGCCTAGACCGGCGTCCGATCATTCCAAATCGGCCCATTCGTCCTTCGAGACGCCACCCTTCGTTAAACTCAGGGTGGCCCTCAGGACGAACGGGCGTTGAAAAAAGCCGTTCGTGGTGAGGGCCGCGCGCTCGGCGCGCGGCGTCTCGAACCATGAACGGCGCGATTCAACCTGATCGGATTCGACCCTAGTTCAACTGGGCGCGCAGTTGTTGGCGCAGCAGGTCGATGGGCCGCAGGCGGCCCTTGACGTCGACGTGCCAGAATACCCAGCCATTGCAGGCGGAGGCCCCCTGCACATGGGCGCCCATGCGGTGGATGGAACCGCTGGCGTCGGCGCAAACCAGGCTGCCGTCGGCGCGCACTCTGGCGGTGTGGCGGCGGGTCTCGTCGTAGAGGATCGTCCCCGCCGCCAGCAGGCCGCGTTCCACCACCCAGCCGAAGGGGATGCGCGGCTCGTCGCGTTTCGCCGCCGTGACCGCTATTTCCTCGTTGGCGCCCACCCGTGTCTCCTTCAACCGTTCCTGGGCGAGCGCGACGTAGCGCGGCTCGCGTTCGATGCCGATGTAGCGCCGGCCAAGGCGCTTCGCCACCACGCCGGTGGTGCCGCTGCCGAAAAAGGGATCG
>CAZIVY010000137.1:0-10290 GCA_964542505.1 uncultured Rhodospirillaceae bacterium | reverse complement strand
TCATACGTCGCACCGAAGCGCGGATAGACGTCGGCCACGCCTTCGGCGAGGCGGGCGAATTTGAGCGCGCTGCCGCCGACCAGGCGTTCGCGCACGGGCACGGATCGAAGCCAGGCTTCGTCGCCCGGATGGCCGTGGCTGCGGCTGACGAGGGCGACGCAACCGTCGGCCGGCGGGCGGCGGGCGGCGATGGGCCGAGGCGCGCCGCCGGCCTCGGCGCGAAAGGCGCGTCCGGGCCCGGCGCCCGTAAAAGTGACGTCGCCGACGGGAAGATGCAGGACGCCCAAGGTCGGCCGGCGATTTTCGATCAGCGCGATGTTGACGGTGAACTCGCCGTTGCGGTTGACGAACTCGCGGGTGCCGTCAAGCGGGTCCACCAGCCAGAACGGCGCTTCGGCCCGCGCCGCCAAGGGCGGCGCATGCCCCTTGGCGACCCGTTCCTCGGCGACGATGGGAATTCCCGCATCGAGCTTCGCCAGGCCGGCGAGGATGATTTCCTCCGCCGCCTCGTCGGCGTCGGTCACCGGCGAGCGGTCGTCCTTGGCGCGCACGGCGAAGGGCGTGGCGTAGATGGCGAGGATGGCCCGCCCGGCTTGGCGCGCAAGTTCGCCCAGGGCGTCCGCCCAAAGCGCGCGGCGGCGTTCGTCGATCATCGGCTGGACCGTCGCATCGGCTTGCCAGCGGGTCAAGGCTGCACCATCATTCCCCCATGAGCCATTCCCCCATGAACCAATCCACGGGCGACTATTGGGTAAAGCCCGATCCGGGCAACCCGGCGCTGTCGCGGCGCGTCGCGGCCATGGATGAAAACGGCCGCCGGTCGGAAACGACGGTGCCGGTGGAAAGCCCGCTGACGCTCTATCTCAACGGGCAGGAAATCGTCACCATGATGACGGTGGGCGATTACCCGGACTGCCTGGCGGTGGGCTACCTGCTCAACCAGAACATGTTGCAGCCCGACGACCGCATCACCGCCATCGATCACGACCGCGAAATCGATACCGTGGTGGTGCGCACCGAGCGGCGCACCGATTTCGAGGACAAGCTGAAAAAGAAGACGCTGACCTCGGGCTGCGCCCAGGGGACCGCGTTCGGCGACGTGATGGAGAAATTCGATTCCATCGTGCTGCCGAAGGACGCGGTGCTGCGCAGTTCGTGGATCTACGCCTTGTCGAAGGCGATCAACCTGACGCCCTCGCTCTACCTCGAGGCCGGCGCCATTCATGGCTGCGTGCTGTGCGAGGGCGACCGGCCGCTGATCTACATGGAAGACGTGGGACGCCACAACGCCATCGACAAGATCGCCGGCTACATGCACCTCAAGGGCGTCGGCCCGCAAGGCAAGATCTTCTACACCACCGGGCGGCTGACCTCGGAAATGGTGATCAAGTGCGTGCGCATGCGGGTGCCGATCCTGATTTCGCGCTCGGGCTTCACCGCCGCGGGCGTCGATCTCGCGCGGCGCGCGGGGCTGACGCTGGTGGGGCGCGCCAAGGGCCGGCGCTTTGTCTGCGTCGCCGGCGAGGAACGCATCGTCTACGACCACGACCCGGCGGCGATCGCCGACGAGGACAAGCGCCACCAGCGCAAGGCCAGCCTGGCCGAGGATGTCGCCTGAACGGTTAAGGGCCGCGCCGCCGGCGGTGGTGGTGCTGCTCGCCGGTGGGCTGGCGCGGCGCATGGGCGGCGGCGACAAATGCCTGCGGCTTCTGGGCGGAAAAACCATGCTGGCGCGCGCGGTGGCGGTGTTGCGGCCGCAGGCCGTGGGCCTGGTGCTGAACGCCAATGGGGACGCGGCGCGCTTCGCCGCCTACGGGCTGCCGGTGATCGCCGACGTGGTGGAAGGCTATGCCGGACCGCTGGCCGGGGTGTTGAGCGGCATGGCGTGGGCGGAAGCGCACGCGCCGGGCGTCGAGTGGCTGGTGAGCGCGCCGACCGACGCGCCGTTCCTGCCCGAGGATCTGGTGCCAAGGCTGGTGGGGGCCGCGGTGGCCAAGGGAGCGCCGCTGGCTTGCGCCGCGTCGGGCGGGCAGGCGCATCCGGTGGTGGGGGCGTGGCGCGTGGCGCTGGCCGCCGATTTGCGCCGGGCGCTGGTGGATGAGGGAATGCGCAAGATCGACGCCTGGACGGCGCGCTACGATCTGGCGGTGGCGGAATGGCCGACCGAACCGGTCGATCCGTTCTACAACGCCAACAACCCCGACGAGCTGGCCGCGGCCGAAAAGTTGGCCCGCACCGACTTTCGTGGATGATCGAGTGGCAGACGACGACCGATACCCCGCGAAAGTCGGTACCGATTCAAGCGCCTGTACCCGATCGCACGATTGTTCGATCGGGTACGGGGCTGCTGTCGGGGCGTTGAAGATCCGTTCACGTACGAAAGTTCAGGAGCGCAGGTCCAGTACCGTCTTGAGCAGGCCGTCGGCGGTCTGCACCAATTTGGCGCTGGCTTCGTAGGCGACGCGGGCGGAAATCTGTTCCACCACTTCGCGCGCCAGATCGACATTGGGCGCGTCCACCAGGCCGCTGCCGCCGGCGGCGGGATGGTCGGGACGAAATTCCCGGTGGGTGGCGGGATCCAACGCCACCGTGCGTGCATCGACGCCACCACCGGCCACCGAGGTCTGCACGACCCGTTCGGGCCGATAGGCGGCGGTCGGCTGGCGCGCGTCGGTGGTGTCGGCCGGCGTACCTACGCTGTCGGCGTTGACGATGTTGCGCGCGGAAACTTCAATTCGGCGACTGGCGGCCTGCAAGCCGCTGACGCCGATACCTAGCACTTCGCGCATGGTGCCCTCCACTTCGCGGGCCGGCGCAAGCCTTTGCCGCCCGATTGCGAATCCTAGCCGGAGGGGGTCGGGAAGTCAACGAAAAAGCTAGTTAATTCAATAGTTTAACAAAATACCGCGAAAGTTTTCGACTATTTTTAACTGGCGGTGGCAGGGGTGGCGATGCCCAAAAGCGAACCCCAGAAACGGCACGGGCGCCCGAAGGCGCCCGTTTCGTCAGCCGGCGCCCGAAGGCGCCCGCGCTTAAACCCAGATCATGGATCGACGCTAGTCGTGGCCGTGGCCATCGTCGTCGTCGTCGTCGTCGTCGTCGTGACCCGGCGGCGGCGGCGGCGCCGGCGTGGACGGGGCGCCGCAGGTCGAACCGAGGTTGGCGGCCGCGCTGTAGCGATCGCAATAACTCTTGTACGCCGCCGACACCACGGAACCCATGCTGGCGACGGCGACCACGATCAGCGCCGCGATCCCAGCTATGATCATGCTGTATTCGACCGCCGATGAGCCGCGATCGTCGCGGAGCCGGCGGCGCAACGAACGCCAAAGACGGGTCAGCATTTTTTCGATCCTTCCATTCCGGCCTCGCCGCCGGCGCCACGGACGCCGAACGGCGGCCAAGTTTGGCCGCTTGATAGCAAAGCCATTGTGGTCGCCTATACTGAAGAAATCAAACAACAACAAAGATTACGACCGTTAATCTTGTTCGGTTTTTAAGTATTAACGTGCCGATCATCACCTATGACGGATCGCCGACCCGCTCCAGCGCCACCACCGCGGTATTGATCAGGCGCTTGCCGGCATGCTCGAAATTGACGGTGACGCGGGCCCCCACCGCCGACTGAACTTGTCCGAGACCCCAATCGGGTTGACCCGGATGACGCACCCAGGCGCCGGGAGTCAAAAGCGCTGTCATCGGTACCGGCATTCCGTCACGGCGCGGGCGCGCGTTTACACATTCTTAACCCTTTCAGCTACACTGGCGGCTGCGCGATTCGTCGGCAACCTGCAACGCGGAGACCGTCTTTATCCCATGCCTCGCGATCCCATGCCCTCGGCCCAACTGGCCTCGTTTCTCTGCTCGCGACTCTGTCACGATCTTATCAGTCCCGTCGGCGCCATCGGCAACGGCCTCGAAATACTGCAAGAAGAAGGCGACGACGCCATGCGCGAGCAGGCCATCGCGCTGATGAACCACAGCGTCCAGGAAGCGGCGCGGCGGCTCACCTTTTTTCGCCTGGCGTTCGGCGTCGCCGGCGGCATGGGGGACGAAATCCGCCTCGCCGACGTGCGCGAGGCGGCCGACGGCATGTTCACGCAAGGCCGCACGCGGCTTGCCTGGCCACCCGGCCTCGCCCGCGAGACCACGCTGGCGAAGCCGCTGGCGCGGTTGCTGCTCAACCTGACCTTGGTGGTGGGGACCACGCTGCCCAAGGGCGGCACGATCAGCATCGGCTTGTCGGGCTCGGGGGAGACGGCGTCGCTGTCGCTCCGTGCCGCCGGAACCGGGGCGCGGCTTCTCCCCGGCTTGCGCACGGCGTTGCAGGGCAAAATGGGCGCGGAAGATCTGGATACGCACACCGCGGTCGCGCAGCTGGCGCGCGAACTGGCGGCGGATATCGGTGTCGAACTCGCGGCCATCGAGGGCCAGGACGCGGTGGAAGTGCGCGCCGGGGCAGCGGCGCACGCGACCGCGCGCTAAGGCGCACCCTGGCGCCTGTTAATTAATAGAATTTTACGCGGTTTTAACCCCCGACCGCCATTCTGGTGGCGGAAAACCGGGGGTTGGATTCCCAGCGCGGATCCGATTCGCCCGACCCGATTGCGGCGCGAGCGAGCTAGGGAATCAGCACCATGGATGACTTGCTAAGGGAATTTCTCACCGAGACGAACGAGAGCATCGGGACGCTGGACGTCGAGCTCGTCCACCTGGAGCAAAACCCGAACAACCCTGGCCTGATCGACAGCATCTTCCGGCTGGTGCACACGATCAAGGGCACGTGCGGATTTCTTGGCCTGCCGCGGCTGGCGGCGGTCGCCCACGCGTCGGAAAACGTTCTCGGCAAGTTTCGCGACGGCAAATTGGAAGTGACGCCGTCGGCGGTGACGCTGATTCTGGAATCGCTCGACCGCATCAAGGAATTGCTGGCGATACTGGAGAGGACGGAAGCCGAGCCGGAAGGCGACGACGCGGACCTTATCGCGCGCCTCGACGCCATGGCGGAAGGCAAGACGGTCATCGCTCCGGCCGCCGAGGCGCCGGCGGAACCGGAGCCAGTCGCCGTTGTCGAGGCCGAACCAGCACCCGAGCCTGAGGTTGCCGCCCCGCCGGCGCTTGCGCCGGCAGCCGTCAAGGCTCCAGCCAAGGCAGCGGCGAGCAAGGCTCCGGCCAAGCCGGCGGCGAGCAAGCCGGCGGCGAGCAAGGCCGCCCCGGCCAAGGCCGCCGCGGCGGGTGGCCCGGCCGATGCCGGTTTGGGCCGGGCGTTGAAGCCGGGCGAAGTCAGCCTCGAGGAATTGGAGGCCGTCTTTCAATCGGCCTCGGGACCAGCGGCACAAGCGCCGGCGCCGGCCGCGGCCCCAGCCTCAGCCCCAGCCCCGGCCCCGGCCGCGAAAGCCGCCGCCAAACCCGCCGCCAAGGCCGAGGACGGAAAAAAGACCGAGGACGCGGTCGCCAACCAGTCGATCCGGGTGAGCGTCGACCTGCTGGAAAACCTCATGACCATGGTGAGCGAACTGGTGCTTACCCGCAACCAATTGCTGCAGATGGTGCGCGCGCTCGACAATTCCGATTTCACGGTGCCGCTGCAGCGCCTCAGTCACGTCACCACCGAGCTGCAGGAAGGCGTCATGAAGACGCGCATGCAGCCGATCGGCAACGCCTGGTCGAAGGTGCCGCGCATCATCCGCGATCTGTCGATGGAGCTGGGCAAGAAGATCGACCTGCAGATGCACGGCGCCGAGACGGAGCTCGACCGCCAGGTGCTGGAGTTGATCAAGGACCCGCTGACCCACATGGTGCGGAATTCCGCCGATCACGGCCTCGAGCGCCCGGAAGAACGGGTCAAGGCGGGCAAGCCGGAAGTGGGCCGCCTCGACCTCAACGCCTTCCACGAAGGCGGCCACATCGTCATCCAGATCAAGGACGACGGGCGCGGGCTCAACACCCAGCTCATCAAGAAGAAGGCGGTGGAAACCGGGATCGCCACCGAGGCCGAGCTGGCCAACATGACGAACCAGCAGATCCATCAGTTCATCATGAAGGCCGGATTCTCCACCGCCGAGAAGGTGACCAACGTGTCCGGCCGCGGCGTCGGCATGGACGTGGTGCGCAGCAACATCGAAAAGATCGGCGGCACCGTCGAGATGCGCTCGGAAGAGGGCAAGGGCTGCACCTTCACCATCAAGATTCCGCTGACCCTGGCCATCGTTTCGGCGCTCATCGTCGAATGCGCCGGCGAGCGCTTCGCCATTCCGCAGATCGGCGTCGTCGAGTTGGTGCGGGTGGCGGGCGGCTCCGACCACAAGATCGAACGCATCAACGACGCCACCGTGCTTCGCCTGCGCAACCGCCTGCTGCCGCTGATCAGCCTCGACCGCCGGCTCGGCCTGCGCGAGGGCAAGGAGGACGCGGCGGCGTTCAACGAGAAGTTCATCGTCGTCGCCCAGGTGGGCAGCTTCAATTTCGGCATCGTCGTCGATCGCGTTTTCGACACCGAGGAAATCGTCGTCAAGCCGGTGGCGCCCATCCTGCGCGACATCGGCATTTTCTCCGGCAACACGATTCTCGGCGACGGCAGCGTGATCATGATCCTGGACCCCAACGGCCTGGTGGGCGACGACAGCGAAAAGGCGGCGGCCGCCAACCTGGCCGCGCAGGAAGACGCACACGAGGCGCGCGCCAGCGACCTGGTGCCGCTCCTGCTGTTCCGCGCCGGAAGGACCGAACCCAAGGCGGTGCCGCTGGGCCTGGTGGCGCGGCTCGAGGAAATCGAGGCCAAGCAGATCGAGCACGTCAACGGCCAGCACGTGGTTCAGTACCGCGGCAAGCTCATGCCGGTGATACCCATCGACGAAGCCGTGACCTTCCGCACGGAGGGACGCCAGCCGGTGCTGGTGTTCGCCGACGGCGAGCGCAGCATGGGTCTCGCGGTCGACGCCATCGTCGATATCGTCGAGGCCGAACTGCGCATCGAGCTGGCGTCGGAGAAGAAAGGCACCATGGGCAGCGCCGTGATCGGCGGCCGCGCCACCGAGGTCGTCGACGTCGCCGCGTTCCTCAACCGCGCCTTCGGCGATTGGTTCGGGGCCAAGGAAAAACAACGGGCGTTCGGCGCCGGGAAAGGCGCCAAGCGCATCCTGCTGGTGGACGACAGCCCGTTCTTCCGCAACATGCTGACGCCGCTGCTCGGCGTCGCCGGCTACGAAGTGACGTCGGTGGCCAGCGCCGCCGAGGCGCTCCGCCTGCGGGAAAAGGGCCGCGACTTCGACCTCATCATCAGCGACATCGAGATGCCGGAAATGAACGGCTTCGAGTTCGCCCAGGAAGTCAAGCGCGGCGACCGCTGGCAGGCGACGCCGATCGTGGCGCTGACCTCGCACACCGCGCCGGAGGATTTCGACCGCGGGCGCGAATCCGGCTTTGACGACTACATCGCCAAGTTCGACCGCGACGCGTTGCTGGGCGCGTTGGCCCAGACCCTCGCCATCACCAAAGGTGCCGCATGAGCCTGCATTCCCCGTCGACCTCGTCGCGCGAGGAGCGCGCGCAAGCCAATGGCGCGCGCGAATTCGTCACCGTCACCATCGCCGACCAGTGGTTCGGCATTCCGGTGCTGATGGTGCAGGACGTGCTCGGTCCGCAGAAACTCACCCGCATTCCGCTGGCGCAGCCCGAGGTCGCCGGGGCGCTCAACCTGCGCGGGCGCATCGTCACCGCGATCGACGTCCGCCGGCGCCTGAACCTGCCGCCGCGGCCCGCCGAGATGGCGGGGATGAGCGTGGTGATCGAGTACCGGGGCGAACCCTACAGCCTGATGATCGATACGGTCGGCGAGGTGTTGAGCCTGCCCGCCAATTCCTTCGAGCGCAGCCCAGCGACGCTCAACCCGCGCTGGCGCGAGGTATCGAGCGGCATCTACCGCCTGGACGGCAGGCTCCTGGTGGTGCTCGAAGTCGAGCGATTGCTGCAGAGCGACGGAGCCGTGGTCGCGGCTTGATCGGCCCACAAGGCGGTTCGGAAACAGGTGACGGCATGAAAACATGTTTGGTGGTTGACGATTCGCGGGTCATTCGCACGGTCGCGCGGCGGATCCTGGAGCAATTGAGCTTCGTGGTGAGCGAAGCGGTGGACGGCAAGGACGCTCTCGCCGCCTGCCTGAAGCAGATGCCGGAAGCGATCCTGCTCGACTGGAACATGCCGGTGATGAACGGCATCGACTTCCTGCGCGCGCTGCGCAAGGCGCCCGGCGGCGACAAGCCGGTGGTGGTGTTCTGCACCACCGAGAACGACATGACGCGCATCCAGACGGCGATCGAGGCGGGCGCCAACGAGTACATCATGAAGCCCTTCGATCGCGAGATCCTGGAGACGAAGTTGCAGCAAGTCGGGCTGATCGCGTGATGACGCCGGCAAGAAAGAAAGCGGCGGAAGCATCATGAACGCTCATGCCAATCGCGTCTCGCCGCCGGATGGCGCCTACCGGGTCATGCTGGTGGACGATTCCGCCGTCATTCGCGGCCTGATGGATCGCTGGCTCAGCACGGATCCCGCGATCGCCGTCGTGGGTTCGGCGGGCAACGGGCTCCACGCGTTGTCGGAACTGGAACGCTGCCGTCCCGAGGTCGTCGTTCTCGACCTCGAAATGCCGATCATGGGCGGAATCGAGGCCTTGCCGAAATTGCTGCTGGCCTCGCCGAACCTCAAGGTCATCGTGGCGTCGACGCTGTCGCTGCGCAACGCCGAGATCAGCTTGCAGGCCCTGGCCGCCGGCGCCGCGGATTACCTGCCCAAGCCCGAGTCGACACGCGACAAGGGCGTCGCCGAGAACTATCAGCGCGATCTGATCGCGAAGATCAAGGCGCTTGGCGAAGCGGCGCGCAACAAGGGGCGCAAGTCCGCGGCGCCGCGCGCCACCGGCGCGCCGGCGTCGCCGGCGGCGGCGGCCGCGCCGCTGTCCAAGAGCCTCTACGGCAACAAGCCGGTGGTGCTCCGCAAGCCGGCCACGGTGCCGCCCAGGCTGCTGGCGATCGGCTCCTCCACCGGCGGCCCGCAGGCGCTGTTCAGTCTCTTCGGCTTTCTCAAGAACAGGATCAACGTGCCGATCCTGATCACCCAGCACATGCCGCCCAACTTCACCACCATTCTCGCCGCGCACCTGCAGAAGATCAGCGGCGTCACCTGCGCCGAAGCGGTGGAAGGCGAAATCGTCAAAGCCGGGCGCATCTATGTCGCTCCGGGCGACTGGCACATGACGGTGGTCGCCGACGGCGACAGGAAAGTCATCCATCTGGACCAGAACGCGCCGGAAAATTTTTGCCGCCCGGCGGTGGATCCCATGTTCCGCAGCGTCGCCAAGTGCTACGGCGCGGCGGCGCTGGCGGTGGTGCTGACCGGCATGGGCGCGGACGGCATGCGCGGCGGCAAGGACCTCGTCGACGCCGGCGGGAGCGTGGTGGCGCAGGACGAGGCCACCAGCGTCGTCTGGGGCATGCCCGGCGCCGCCGCCACGGCGGGCCTGTGCAGCGGCGTCTACCCGCTGGAGGAAATTGGCCCCGTGCTTCTGCGCACGGTAACGGGAGCATCCAAATGACGCCCGCCGATTTCGATCTCATGGCCGCCTTGCTGTACCAGCGCTCGGGCTTGGTGATCGGCAAGGACAAGGTCTATCTGCTGGAGAGCCGCCTGGTTCCGCTGGCGCGCAAGAAGGGCCTGAAAAGCCTCGACGAGCTGATCGCCAAGGTGCGCGGCAACACCGACCAGGCGCTGATCGCCCATGTCGTCGAGGCGATGACCACCAACGAATCGTTCTTCTTCCGCGACAGCAAGCCCTTTGTCACCTTCGAGAAGGAAACCCTGCCGTTCATGCTCAAGGCGCGCGCCGCCAAGAAGACGCTGCGTATCTGGTCGGCCGCCTGCTCCACCGGCCAGGAGCCCTATTCGTTGTCCATGATTCTCAAGGCGCACGCCGCCGAGTTTCAGGGATGGAAGATCGATATCGTCGGCACCGACCTGTCGAACGAGGTGCTGGAAAAGGCCAAGGCCGGGATCTACTCGCAGTTCGAGGTGCAGCGCGGCCTGCCGATCCAGTACCTGATGAAGCACTTCACCAAGACCAACGACGTTTTCCAGATCAGCAGCGACATTCGCGCCATGGTGCAGTACCGCGCGTTGAACCTGCTCGAATCGCTGCAGGCGCTGGCGCCCATGGACATCGTGTTCTGCCGCAACGTGCTGATCTATTTCGATCAGGCGACCAAGGCGAAGGTGCTGGCGAACATCGCCCGCATC
>CAZIVY010000136.1:0-12621 GCA_964542505.1 uncultured Rhodospirillaceae bacterium | reverse complement strand
GGCGCGAACAGTTCAAGGCCCGGCCAGGACGCGGGCGGCAATGGAATTCCGGACTTGATGAATGCCTCGACCGCCAAAGCGGTAGCGGCGATCTCGGCCCGGGTTTTGCCCGGCGCCGAGGCACCAACCACCGACGCGGCGGCTTGGCACAACAGGCAGGCCTTGACCTCGTGACCCACGGCGGTGAGGCGGTCAGGTTCGACGCGCACGTCCATGGCGACCCGGTCGCCGCATAGCGGGTTGTGGACGGTGGCGCTGCCCGCCGCGCCCGCGAGCCGCCCGGCGCCGGTGGCTTCCGCCGCCAGCCGCAGCAGTTCCTTTTGATAGAGCTCGTCGCTCATGTCAGGGTTTCAGGTCAAGCGCCGCCAGCGCCTGGGGCGTGTCGATGTCGAGCAGCACGGCGTTGTCCTCCACCGCCACTTCGCGCACCACGTCGTCATAGTCGCCGATCAGATGCTTGGCGCCGGCATCGCCGTGAACGTTTTTCATTTCGGCGAAGAAGCGCGCCGCCCACAGCACCGGGTTGCCGCGCTTGCCGTCCTTGGTGGGCACGCAAATGGCGCGTCCCTCGGCGGGATTGAAGGCGGCGATGAGCTTGTCGATATGGCGGGCCTCGATGCGCGGCATGTCGCCGAGGCAGATCACGGCGCCGTCGCAGCCATCGGGGAGGGCGTCGAGGCCGGCGCGTAAACTGGTGGAAAGCCCTTGGGCGAAGTCGAGGTTGTGCACGAAGGTCACGCCGCGGCCGGCGAGCGCCGCGCGCACGGCCTCGGCCTGGTGGCCCAGCACCACGATCGCGGGCCGCGCCGCCGACGCCAGCACCGCGTCCACCGCCCG
Organism: uncultured Rhodospirillaceae bacterium; assembly: GCA_964542505.1. Taxonomy (GTDB): domain Bacteria; phylum Pseudomonadota; class Alphaproteobacteria; order Ferrovibrionales; family Ferrovibrionaceae; genus CAZIVY01. The sequence goes on along the minus strand of CAZIVY010000136.1, from coordinate 11,784 downwards.
CGCCACCATGGCCTTGCCGCCGATGTCGGCGAGCAACTTATTGCGCGCGCCCATGCGGCTGGATTGGCCGGCGGCGAGGACGATGGCGGCAACGCGGGGCAGGCGGGGGCCAGGCGCGGGCGCGGATTCGCGCGGCATGGGGCGCGAGGGAATTTCCTTCAACAGACCGCCGCCGCCCATGAGCATCAGGTCGCGCGGTCCGACCGGCACGCCGGCCAGCAAGCGGCGCAACACCCAGTCGAAGCCGTTGATCTTCGGCGAGCGCGCGCAACCGGGCAGGCCGATGACCGGCGCGGCCCCAAGCCGCGCCAGCATCAACAGGTTTCCGGGATCGACCGGCATGCCAAAATGCTCCACCTGCCCGCCGGCCAAGGTCACGCCGGCGGGGATCACGTCACCGCGGTCGACGATGGCGGTGGCGCCGAACACCAGCATCAATGAACAGTCGTGCCCGGCCAGGCGCCCCAAGGCATCGGCCACGGCTCTCTCGTCGTGCGGGCAAATCAGGCAGCGGGCGAGGCGGCTGCCCAGATGCTCCACGCGCTCGCGCACGGCGGCCTCGGTCTTGTCGAGGATGCCGGGCTTGGTGTCGGCGAGGCGGGTCATCACCAAGCCGACGGCGTGGTCGCGGAACGCCGCCACCCGAATCATCGGGGCGCCATCGCCGGCAATCGCCCGGCAAGCGTCGAGCGCCGCGCGGGGCGCGGCAAAGGGAATGATCTTGATGGTCGCCAGCATTTGTCCCGGCTCGACGGTCTCGAACGGCGGCAGCGTGGCGAGCGTGATGGACTCGTGCACCAGGTTGACGCGGTTGACGCGGTCGATGTCGATGAGGGCAACGCCCGCCGCGTCGGCATAGAGATTGGCGCGGCCGGTAAAGGCGGGATTCCGCCGCACGCCGGTGATCGCGGGCGCGCCCTTGGCCACGCACGCGGCGGCAAGCTCGTCGGCGGCTGCGTCCTCGGGTACGTCGCCCGCTTCGATCCGCCCGGCGACCACCTCATGCAGCCCGGCCGCCGCCAGGTCGGCGACGTCGGCGGCGCTGAGCACGTGACCTTTCTTCAGCCGTTTCCGGCCCGCGCCGAGGCCATGGCCAAGAGTGGCGCCAACGGCCTCGGCCAAGGGCACGCGGCCAAATATCATGCGGCCATGTCCCCGGCCGCCGCCTGGCGAAGCGATTGCGTCACCTGCGCCAGGATCGACACCGCGATCTCGGCCGGCGAGCGGGCGCCAATGGCAAGACCGACGGGCCCGCGAATGCGCGCCAGTTCGGGTTCGCTAAATCCGGCCGCCCGCAAACGTTCCAATCTGGCGCCGTGCGTTTTCTTGCTGCCCAGCGCGCCGATATAGAAGGCGTCCGACCGCAGCGCCACCGACAACGCCGGATCGTCGAGCTTCGGATCGTGGGTCAGGGTCACCACCGCCGACCGCGGATCGGGGCGAAATTCGTTCATGGCTTCGTCGGGCCAGGCGTTGGAAAGTTCGACGCCGGGAAAGCGCTGCTCGCTGCCGAAGGCGCGGCGCGGGTCGATCACGGTGACTTCATAGCCGGCCAGCGCCGCCATGGGCGCCAACGCCTGGGTTACGTGCACGGCGCCCACCACCGCCATGCGGAGCGGCGGGTTGAAGACGTTGAGGAACAGGGGGCCGGACGCGGTATCGATGGTGACGGGCCGGTCCGCCAGGATGGCGGCGCGCGCGGCCATGGCAATCGCGGGATCGTCCGCGCCCTTGGCGCCGTCGGGGAAGACCAGCTTTTGCTCGCCCGAGCGCAGATAGGTGGCCAGCACCGCCGGCGTCTTGGCGGCGCGGGCGGCCATGAGTTGATCGTAGAGGGCGCGCCGCATGACGCCTATTCCAGGCGCTCGACGAAAATCTGGATCTTGCCGCCGCACGCCAGGCCAACCTCCCAGGCCCGCGAATCGCTGACCCCGAAATCGAGCAATCGCGGCTTGCCATCGGCGATCGTCTCCAGCGCTTCCTGCACCACCGCGCCTTCGATGCAACCGCCCGACACCGAACCGACGAAGCCGCCCTTGCTGTCCACGGCAAGCTGGCTTCCGGCCGGGCGCGGGGCGGAGCCCCAGGTGCTGACCACCGTGGCCAGCGCCACCTTGCGGCCCTCGCGGCGCCAGGTTCCCGCCTGTTCCAGAACGTCTTCGCCGGCGGCGGTCATGGGGCGGACCCGATCAGGTTGAATCGTTCGGCGCGTGGCGCCGGGCGCGACAACGCCGTCGCCAACTCGGTCAGGGATCGCAGGTTGTGCACCGGGCGGAACTCGTCCACATGGGGAAGGATCGCCTTGATGCCGAACGATTTGGGCTCGAACCCCTCCCAGCGCAAGAGCGGGTTGAGCCAGATCAGCCGCCGGCATGATTTCCGCAGGCGTTCCATTTCCTTGCCCAGGCCTTCACCGAGGTCGCGGTCCAGGCCGTCGGAAATGAACAGCACCACGGCGCCCTGGCCCAACACGCGCCGCGACCACAGGCGGTTGAAATCGCCGAGGCAGATGCCGATTCGGGTGCCGCCCGACCAGTCCCGCACCAGCTCGCCAACGCGCGCCAAGGCCACGTCCACGTCGCGGTGACGCAATTGCCGGGTGACGTTGGTGAGGCGGGTGCCGAACAGGAAGGTGTGCACTCGGTCGCGGTCATTGGTGATGGCGTGCAGGAAATGCAGAAACATGCGGCTGTAGCGCTGCATCGACCCGGACACGTCGCAGAGGACGACAAGCGGTGGATGGCGGCGCACCGCCATCCTGCTTTTCAACGGGCCCATGGCGCCGGCGAAACGCAGGCTGGCGCGCAAGGTGGCGCGCATGTCCACGCGAGGCCCGTGGGGCGCGGGACGAAAGCGCCGCGTCGCCACCTGCATGATCGGCAGGCGCATCTTCTCCAGCGCCTTGCGCGCCTGCACCACTTCATCCGCCGTCATCTGCTCGAAGTCCATGCGCTGGAGGCGCTCGCGTTCGGAGTAGGTGAGGGTGGCCTCGAAGCGGATTTCATCCTGTTGGGGTGCATCCTTCTCCGCCCCCTTGTTCAGGCCCGGAAACAACGCCGCCGCCACGCGCGCCGAGGCGATCTTCCGCGCCTCGTGTTCGCGCTCCACGCGCACGGTGGGCAGCAGGAGCCCGAGCATGCGCTCGAGCACCTTCGGGTTCTTCCAGAAGATGTGAAAGGCCTGATCGAACAACTCACGCTGGTCGCGGCGGTTCACCAGCACCGCGTGGAGCGTCCAATAGAAATCGTCGCGGCGGCGAATGCCCGCCGCCTCCACCGCCTGGATGGCGTCCAGCACCTTGCCGGGCCCAACGGGCAGGCCGGCGACGCGGAGCACGCGGGCAAAGTGCATGACGTTCTCGGCCAATCGGCCGCGGGCGCCAGGGGTCTCGTCGGCGGTCGCCATGTTGGGCTAGCCGTTCGCGGCGGCGGCCAATTCGTTCTGCACCTTGTGCAGGATCGCCGCCGCCTCGGATCCTTGAATGCGGGCGATGTCGTCCTGGTATTTGAGCAGCGTGCCGAGGGTGTTGTTCACCGTGTTCGGGTCCAGCGCCAGGACGTCGAGGTAAATCAGGGCCTGGGTCCAATCGATGGTCTCGGCGATGCCCGGCAGCTTGAACAGATCCCGCGAGCGGAGTTCCTGGACGAAACCCACGACCTGGCGGCTCAGCCGTTCGTCGCAGCCCGGCACCTTGCGGCGGACGATGGCGAATTCCCGCTCGGCGTTGGGATAATCGAGCCAGTGATAAAGGCAACGGCGTTTCAGCGCGTCGTGGATTTCCCGCGTGCGGTTGGAGGTCACGATGACGATGGGCGGCGTCTCGGCGCGCACGGTGCCGATTTCCGGGATGGTGATCTGGAAATCGGACAGGACCTCGAGCAGATAGGCCTCGAAGGGCTCGTCGGTGCGGTCGATCTCGTCGATAAGCAGCACCGGCGCGCCGCCGGCGTCGGAACGCAAGGCTTGCAGGAGCGGCCGCTCAACCAGGAAGCGCGAGGAAAAAACGTCCTCACCCAGGCGGTCGCGGTCGCGACCGCCTTGCGCCTCGGCCATGCGAATCTCGATCATCTGGCGGGCGTAGTTCCATTCGTACACCGCCGCCGCCACGTCGAGGCCCTCATAGCATTGCAGGCGGACAAGCCGGCGGCCCAAGGTTGTGGACAGCACCTTGGCGATTTCGGTCTTGCCGACGCCAGCCTCGCCCTCGAGGAACAGCGGGCGCCGCATTCGCAGCGCCAGGAACAAGGTGGTCGCCAGCGAACGGTCGGCCAGATATTCGCCCCGGCCAAGCATTGCCAGGGTTTCGTCAATGGAGGAAGGAAGTGGAATCATGATGGCCAGCTAGTGGTGCGACTCAAACAGATGATACCCTCAACCTGTCATGCGCGCCCCCGGATCGTAGTCCGGGGGTGATCCGCGCATCCAGAAACCGTGCCGAGGCTTTGGATGGCCGGGTCTTCGCCCGGCCATGATGGGGTGGGGAGGCATTGATCGGGAATCATTCGTTAGCGCCAATCCACCAGATGGCGAGGCGAGGAAATCTCTCGACGTCGGCGCGAAACCGCGCGGGCGGGGGAGAACGGCCCTCCCGCCGCGCCCGCGCGCGCTAGCGCCGGATATCGCGCCCGAAGCGGCCGCGGTCAAGCGGCCGCCTGCACCGCGCGCGTGGCCATGACGCCAATCAGATGGGCCCGGTATTCCGCCGAGGCGTGCAGGTCGGAATTGAGGCCGCCGGCGGACGCCTTGACTCCCGCCAGGGAGCTGGCGTCGAACTTGCGCCCCAGCGCCGCTTCGAATTCCTTGGCGCGGAAGACGCAAGGCCCGGCCCCGGTGACGGCGACGCGCGCGCCGCTTGCGGTCTCGGCGACGAAAACCCCTACCAGAGCGTAACGGGACGCGGGGTTGGGGAATTTGGCGTAGCCCGCGCGCCGCGGCTTGGGGAATTCCACCTTGACGATGATTTCACCCGCTTCCAGCGCCGTCTCGAACATGCCCTTGAAATAGTCGTCGGCGGCAATCTTGCGCTTGTTGGTGTGGATGACGGCGTTCAGCCCAAGCACCGCCGCCGGATAATCCGCCGCCGGGTCGTTGTTCGCCAGCGATCCGCCGATGGTTCCCATGTTCCGCACCTGGGGATCGCCGATCTGCGCCGCCAGCCGGGCCAAGGCCGGAATCGACCGCTGAACATCGGCGGACCCGGCCACCTCGGCGTGGCGGGTCATGGCGCCGACACTTACCCCACTGGCGCCGACGTTTAACCCCTTCAATTCGCTTACACCCCCGAGGTCGATGACGTCGGAGGCCTGCGTGAGGCGCAGCTTCATCGTCGGCAGCAAGGTTTGACCGCCGGCCAGCAGGCGGCCTTCGCTCGCCGACCCCAACATGCGTCCGGCTTCCGCCAGCGTCGTCGGGCGGTGATAGGAAAAGGCGTACATGACAGTCTCCCTGGTTCCGGTTATTCCGCCGCCATGCGCTTGCGCACGTCTTCGGCGGCGCGCCAAACGACTTCGGGCGTCGCCGGCATTTCGATGTGCTTGATGCCCAGCGCGTCGGTTATGGCGTTGATGAGCGCGGGCGGCGCGGCGATGGCTCCCGCCTCGCCGCAACCCTTGACCCCCAGCGGGTTGTGCGGCGAGGGCGTACACATGGTGGCGACCTTGATGCTGGGCAGGTCGTCGGCGCGGGGCAGGCAATAGTCGGTGAACGAGCCGGTGAGCAACTGGCCGCTCTCGCGGTCATAGACGCAACGCTCGATCATCGCCTGGCCGATGCCCTGCGCGACGCCGCCATGGACCTGGCCTTCGACGATCATCGGGTTGACGATATTGCCGAAGTCGTCCACGGCCGTCCAATTCACGACCTTCACGACGCCGGTTTCCGGATCCACCTCGACCTCGGCGATATGCACCCCGGCCGGATAGGTGAAATTGGCCGGATCGTAATAGGCGTTTTCGTCCAGGCCCGGTTCCAGGCCGGCCGGGTAGTTGAACGGCACATAGGCGGTGAAGGCCACTTGCTGGATGGATACCTTCTTGTCGGTTCCGCGGACATTGAAATTGCCCTTGGCGAATTCGATGTCCTCGACCGCCGCCTCCAACAGATGGGCGGCGATCTTCTTGCCCTTGGCGACGATCTTGTCGGTGGCCTTGCAGATGGCCGAGCCGCCAACGGCCAGCGAGCGCGAACCGTAGGTGCCCATGCCCATGGGCACGCGGGCGGTGTCGCCGTGGACAATCTCGATCTGATCGATGGGCACGCCCAAGCGGTCGGACACTACCTGGGCGAAGGTTGTCTCGTGGCCCTGGCCATGACTGTGCGAGCCGGTCAAGACGGTGACGCTGCCGGTGGGATTGAAGCGAACTTGCGCCGATTCCCACAAGCCGACACCGGCGCCCAGCGACCCCACCACGGCCGACGGCGCGATGCCGCAGGCCTCGATATAAGCCGAATAACCCAGGCCGCGCAGCATGCCGCGTTTCTGCGACTGTGCCCGCCGCTGGGGAAAATTGGCCACGTCGGCGAGGCGAACCGCCTCGTCCATGGACGCGGCGTAGTTGCCCGAATCGTACATCAGCGCCACCGGCGTCTGATAGGGGAACGCGGTCGGGGAAACAAAATTGCGCCGGCGGAGCTCCACCGGGTCGATCTTCAGTTCCCGCGCCGCCGTCTCGAACAAACGCTCGAGGACGTAAGTCGCTTCCGGCCGTCCGGCGCCGCGATAGGCGTCCACTGGAGCGGTGTTGGTGAACACCGAGCGAACATTGCAATGAATGACCGGCGTCGTGTACTGGCCAGCCAACAAGGTGGCGTACAGATAGGTCGGAACCGAGGTCGCAAACGTGGACAGATAGGCACCCATATTCGCAATGGTATCAACGCGCAAGCCGACGGCCTTCCCACTTCGGTCGAGGGCGAGCTCGGCTACCGTGACATGGTCGCGGCCGTGGGCGTCGCCGAGGAAGCTTTCCGACCTCTCGGCGGTCCACTTGACCGGGCGGCCCAATTGCTTGGCCGCCCAGATCACGGCGATTTCCTCGGAATAACAGAAGATCTTCGATCCAAACCCGCCACCCACGTCAGGGGCGACAACGCGGATCTTGTGTTCGGGTATGCCGAAAATGAACGCCGCCAGGATCAGCCGCAGAACGTGCGGGTTCTGCGAGGTCACATGAAGCGTCATCAGATCGCTGCCGACATCGAACTCGCCGATCACCGCCCTGGGCTCGATTGCATTCGGAATCAAGCGATTATTGATGATTTCCAAGCGCGTTACATGAGCCGCGGTGGAAAAAGCCGCATCCGTGGCCGCCTTGTCGCCCAACTCCCAGTCGAAGCAAAGATTGCCCGGCGCTTCGTTGTGCAACAGAGGCGCGCCGGCCAACAGCGCCCGCTTCGGGTCGGCGACCGGCTGCAATACGTCGTAGTCGACGGACAGCTTTTCCGCCGCGTCCTTCGCGTGGGTCAGGCTTTCGGCGATGACAATGGCCACCTGATCGCCGACATAGCGGACATGAGTGAGCGCCAAAGTGGGGTGGGGCGGCGCCTTGTGTGGCTGTCCGTCCTTGCCCTTCACGGTCCAGCCGCAAATCGGACCGCCCACCTTGGCGGCGGCGATGTCCTTGCCGGTGTAGATGGCGACGACGCCGGGCGAGCGCATGGCGTCGCCAGTGTCGATACCCTTGATGCGGGCGAAAGCGTGAGGCGAGCGCACGAAAACAGCGCGCAACTGGCCTGGGCGATTGATGTCGTCCACATATTGGCCGCGGCCGGTGATGAAACGGAAGTCTTCCGTGCGGCGAACCGAGGCGCCGATTCCGGTTTCGGTCATGGCCATCACCCGCGCATATTGACGGCGGCGGCGCGCACCGCCTGGACAATGTTGTGGTAGCCCGTGCAACGGCAGAAATTGCCTTCAAGGCCGTGGCGCACGTCGGCTTCCGAGGGATTCGGTTGGCGGGCGACCAGATCCACCGACGTCATGATCATTCCCGGGGTGCAGAAGCCGCATTGAAGCGCATGATGTTCGCGAAAGGCTTCCTGCATCGGATGCAGCTTGCCGTTGCGGGCCAGGCCCTCGATGGTGGTCACTTGGCCGCCATCGGCCTGCATCGCCAGCAGCGTGCAGGATTTCACCGCGCGGCCATCCAAATGGACGACGCAAGCGCCGCATTGGCTGGTGTCGCAACCCACATGGGTGCCGGTGAGGCTGAGGTTTTCGCGCAGGAACTGGACAAGCAACGTGCGCGAATCGACCGTCGCGGTAACGTGCTTGCCGTTCACCGTCATGGACACGGCGGGCATTTTTGGTCTCCTCCCTAAACAATCCGCGGTTGGGTTCGCTTGATTCGTCTAACGAACGGCCGCTATCTCCATGAAGCTAATACGAAACGGCAAGGCCGTCCAACCTAAATCCGGCCCGCCACCATGAGGTAGAGGATTAAAAGCGCCACGACGACAAGGCCGCCCACCCACAGCCACATGGGCAGGCCGCGGCGGGGCGTGGAAACCGGGACGGGCGGCGGCGCAGTGGCGGCTGGCGTACCGGAGCGCCGGGTCACCTCCTGGCTGAAGCGGGAGAAAAAATCGTCGGCCATCTTGCGCGCCGCGCCGTCGATCAGGCGCGACCCAATCTGGGCCAGCTTGCCGCCCACTTGCGCCGTTACCGCGTAACTGAGCCGCGTTTGCTCGCCCTCGTCGCCGAGCGATACCCGGGCGCCGCCCTTGCCAAAGCCGGCGACGCCGCCCTGGCCCTCGCCGGAAATGGTGTAGGAGAGGCCGGGGGATATATCCGACAGCGTCACCTTGCCCTTGAAGCGCGCCGAAACCGGGCCGACCCTGGCGGTGACGACGGCGGTAAACTCGGTGTCGGACTGCTTCCGGAGTTCCTCGCAGCCGGGAATGCTTTCGCGCAAGATATCGGGATCGTTCAGCGCGTCCCATACCGCCGAGCGGGGCGCGGCGATAAGCTGCTCGCCTTTCATTTCCATGGCAATCGCCTTCCCGTAGTGGCCCGCGCGCCGTGTACTGTGACAGAGCGCGTGCGGGCTGTCAGCCCAATTGCCGGCCGCCGGATATTCCATGTTGTGTCGACGGGAAAAAGTGATAGCCTTAACCTCAGGGGAGTCGTCGTAGAGAGTGAAAAAATGGCAATGCATCACGACGATGGCGCCGAACATGACGGTCCGTCCGTCGTTGTCACCGGCACCGTGAAATGGTTCAACGCGGCGAAGGGGTTCGGATTCATCACGCCGAGTGACGGATCGGGCGATGTGTTCCTGCACTTATCGTGTCTGCGAGACGCCGGGTACGACAGTGCGGACGAGGGGATGTCCATCGTCTGCGAGGCGGTCCAGCGCTCGAAGGGACTTCAAGCCACCCGCGTCGTCCAGTTGGACGCAAGCGGCGGCGGGGGGGTTGGGCGGCCTCGGCGTCCGGAGAGACCGTCCCGGCCCATGGGACTGGGACCTGGGGGACCGGGACCTGGCCCAGGGGCGGGCAATCGTTTCGGACCGGTAACCGCGGAAGGCGATTTCCAGCAGGCGACGGTCAAGTGGTTCAACCCCGGCAAGGGCTACGGCTTCGTTTCCCGCGGCGACGGCATGCAGGATATTTTCATTCACATGGAAGTGCTGCGCCGCGAAGGAATCAACGAACTGCAACCCGGCCAGGTGGTGCGGGTACGCATCGGCCAAGGCCCGAAAGGCCCACAGGTAGCGCAGATCCAAGTGTCCTGACGAGGCTTCGATTTCGGGGCGCACCCGCCGCGCCTGCCGCGCGGTGGAGTTCGCGGATTCCTGTTAACGCTTCGTTAACCATAACCCCTGCACGCTGGCGTCCGGCGAAATAGGCCCGCATTCGCGGGCTCGCAGGGGGCGCGCGACGCATGGGGATCGGCGCAAAAAAGGCTAAACCCGACGCGCCTCCGGATAGTGGCGGGGCGGACAGCGGGGGCGCCGGCCCGATCGACCCCACCCACGAACTGAGCGCGGCCATCCTGCGTATTTTCAATCAAGCCTATGCGGCCGGCCGGCGCGACGTGGCGCGGGCGCTGATCGACGCGCTTGACGTCTGCCTGAGCGCCGCCTCCGCCGCCGATACCGACGCGACGGCGCGCAGGGCGCGCATGTGGATCGCCTTCGTCCATGCGCGCGACGGCTACATGGCGAGCTTGCACCAGCGTGGCGCCGATGACGCGGAAACCGCGACGGCGGCGCGGCGCATGCGCGAAAGCTATTTGCGCTGGTGCGACGACGACAACGCGCCGGGTTGACGGGCAGGACCGGGCACACTAACTGAGAGCCGTGCCGGCTCCACCGCTCTATGTCAGCAGCAACGTCTACCGCGATACGGGCTACGCGCCGCATCACCCGCTTGCCATTCCGCGCGTGTCCCTGACCACCGACCTGGTGCGGGCGCTCGGCTGGATCGGCGACGACCGTTATGTGGACTCGCCCTCCGCCACGATCGAGCAATTGGCGCGCTTCCACCGCTCCGACTATATCGAGGCGCTGGCCGACGCCGACCGCCGGCAACAGATGAGCGCCGAGGTGCGGGAGCGTCACAATATCGGTGGCTTCGAGAATCCCGTGTTCGCCGGCATGTTCGCGCGGCCGGCGACCGCGTGCGGCGGCAGCATCCGCGCCGCCGAACTGGCGGCCGAGGGGCGGCGCGTCTATCACCCCGCCGGCGGCACCCACCACGGACGGCCCGATCGCGCCTCGGGATTCTGCTACTTCAACGACCCGGTTCTGGCGATCTTGAGCCTCCTCGATCGCGGCTTGGCGCGCGTTGCCTATGTCGACATCGACGCCCATCACGGCGACGGGGTCGAGGCCGCGTTCGCGGGCGATCCACGGGTGCTTTGCCTGTCGGTGCACGAAGCCGGGCGCTGGCCCTATTCGGGCGCCGCCAGCGACCGCGCCGGCGGCAGCGCCCGCAACCTGCCGGTTCCGGCCGGCCTCAACGACGACGAGATGGACTACATCGCCGAGCGGGCGCTGATGCCGCTCCTTGAAGCGTTCGGCCCCGATGCCGTCGTCGTGCAAGGCGGAGCGGATGCCCTGGCCGACGATCCCCTGAGCCGCCTGCAATTGTCCAACGGCGCGCTGTGGCGCGTCGTGGCTCGCCTGATGGCGATCGCTTCGCGCATGGTGGTGCTGGGCGGCGGCGGCTACAATCCGTGGGCGGTAGCGCGGTGCTGGGCCGGAATGTGGGCGACCCTCAACGGCTTTTCGGCGCCGGCGCGGCTGCCGCCGGAGGCCGAGACTTTGCTGCGGCAAGTGCAATGGCGGCGGTTGAACGGCCGCCGGGCGCCCGAGCGCTGGTTCGTCACGCTCGCCGATGAACCGCGCCAAGGCCCGGTGCGCGAAGCCGTCAAGCGCTTGGTGGCCGAGGTTGTTGCGCCATGACAAGAAAGCGATCCATGCCGTCTCGACGCGCCGCTGTTCTTCTTTTCCTCGCCGCGGGGCTGACGGCCGGCGCGCCGCTGAGGGCGGCGACCCTGCCGCTGACGGAACTGGTGATCGTGACCGCCGCCGGTAATCGCCACAAGTTCGCCGTCGAGTTGGCCGACAAGGATGAAACCCGCTCGCAAGGGCTGATGTTTCGCCGCACCCTGGCCGCCGACGCCGGCATGCTGTTCGACTACCAACGCGACAGCAACTTCGCCATGTGGATGCGCAACACCTACATCCCGCTCGACATGGTGTTCATCGGCGGCGACGGGACCATTCGCAAGATCCACCAGCGCGCGATCCCTCACGACGAAACGCCTATTCCGGCGCC
>CAZIVY010000135.1:0-2103 GCA_964542505.1 uncultured Rhodospirillaceae bacterium | reverse complement strand
CATGCTCAGCCCGATGACGCTAGGGTTCGTCTATCTCGTCTTCCTGCCGTCGATCTTCACCACCCCCCTCGCCGGCCGCGCGGTCGACCGCTTCGGGACACGCAAGACGTTCTGGGGCTCCATGGCGGCGGCGGCGGCGGGGCTGCCGCTCCTGCTTGCGCCCCAATTCGTCATGGTTCTGGCCGGCCTGACCCTGGTCGCCGTCGGCACCTTCTTCGCCCAGGCGACGGCCACCGGCTTCGTCAGCCGCGCCGCGACCGTCGACCGCGGCTCCGCCAGCGGCATCTATCTTGCCTCCTATTTCTTCGGCGGGCTGGTGGGCAGCATCGTCCTCGGCCAATTGTTCATGCGCTTCGGTTGGCCCGGTTGCGTGGCCGGCATCGGCGCATCGCTGGCCTTGGCGTCGGTTCTCGCCATCGGCCTGAAAAAGGCGAAGCCGGCGGCGGCGGTAATGCGCGCCGCCGCGTAGAGCCGCGGGAAAAAAAGAGCCGCCCGGTTAGGGGCGGCTCAGTTAAACAGGGAGGCATCAAACAGATTGGATGGGCTCCAATCAGCACACCACCGAAGTGGCGCGCCACGGGTGAGAATGCCGGACGCGAGTTAACAAAAAGTAAACGCCGGGCTAGCGGAGAAACGAGACGCCGTGCGCCAGCAGATCGAGGCCCAGATGCGCCGCCAGGCTTTGCCCGATGTCGGCGAAACTGGCGCGCCGGCCAATGGGTCCGGCGGCCACGTCCGGCCCGAAGGCCAGCACCGGCACATGCTCGCGCGTGTGGTCGCTGCCCCGCCAGGTGGGATCGCAGCCATGGTCGGCGCTGATCACCGCCACGTCGCCGGGGCGAAGCCTGCGCTCGAACTCCGGCAACCGGAGGTCGAAGGTTTCCAGCGCCGCGGCATAGCCCGCCACGTCGCGCCGATGGCCGAATAGCGTGTCGAAGTCGACGAAATTGGTGAAAACCAGGCAGCGATCTTTGGCCACGCCGGCAGCGTCAAGGGTGGCGTCGAACAGCGCCATGTTGCCGTCCGCCTTGACCGTGCGGCTGATGCCGCGATGGGCGAAGATGTCCGCCACCTTGCCCACCGAAATCACCTCGCCGCCGGCGGCCACCAGGCGGTCGAGGAGCGTCGGCGCCGGCGGCGGCGTGGCGTAATCGCGGCGGTTGCCGGTGCGCCGGAAAGTGCCTGCGGCGCCGACAAATGGCCGCGCGATGACGCGGCCCACATTGTAGGCGTCCACCAGCCCGCGCGCGATCTTGCACACCTCGTAAAGGCGCTCCAGGCCGAAAGCCTCCTCGTGGGCGGCGATCTGGAACACGCTGTCGCCCGAGGTGTAGACGATGGGCTTGCCGCTCGCCAAATGCTCGGAGCCAAGCTCGTCGATGATCTGGGTGCCCGAGGCATGACGGTTGCCAAGCAACCCCGGCAGTTTCGCCCGCGCGATCAACGCATCGGTCAGTTGCGGCGGAAAACTCGGATAGTCCGGCGGGAAATACCCCCAGTCGGCCGTCACCGGCACGCCGGTCATTTCCCAATGGCCGCTGGGCGTGTCCTTGCCCAGGCTTTGCTCCACCGCATAGCCCCACGCGCCATCGCAGCGCGGCGCGGTGGTCACGGCGGCCTCGCGTCCCGTGCTCGCCTTCGCCGCCTCGGCCAGGCCAAGACGCACCAGGTTCGGCAGGCGCAGCGGGCCCCGGCGCAGCCCGGGACGATCCGCGCCGCCGGCGGCGCATTCCGCCGCGATATGGCCGAACGTATCGCTGCCGGCATCGCCGAATCGCTCCGCGTCGCCGGCGGCGCCAATGCCGAAGGAATCCATGACCAGCAGGAACGCCCGGCGGGTCACGGCGAAAAACGCTCCCGCACCACCGCCGCCGTGGCCGGCGGCTTCTCGCCGATGGTGGTCGCCGCGAGGATTTCGCTGGCGGCGCGCTGGGCATCCGCCTCGGTGCGGGCGTGGACCACGGCGATGGGCCGATCGCGGCCCACCACCGCCCCCGGCCCGCGTATGCCGGCCAAACCGACGCCCGGATCGACGCGGTCCTCCGGCCGCCGCCTGCCGCCACCCAGGCCCATGACCGCTAGACCGTAGCCCCGCGCGTCAAC
>CAZIVY010000134.1:0-1653 GCA_964542505.1 uncultured Rhodospirillaceae bacterium | reverse complement strand
TCATTCAGAACGTGCGCCGTAGCCAGGTGCGCTCTCTCGCCACGCGCCGACGCGGGGACATGCCGCCCGAAGAAAAGATCGCCGGCGTCGATGGCGTGCGCGAGGCGGAGGCGCGGCTGCTGCTTCGAGACGTGCGGCGCGCGTTCGATCAATTGCCCGACGACCAGCGGGCGGTGCTTATCCTGGTATGCGTCGATGGGCTGGCCTACCGCGAAGCGGCGGAGATCCTGGACATACCCATAGGGACGGTGATGAGCCGGCTTGCGCGCGCCCGTCTGGAACTGCACCGGCTGGTCGGCGGGTCGGGCGGCGACTCGGTCGTGTTGCCGATCAAATTCGTGCAAAAGCCATGAATTCCACCCACCGCACGCGGCGCAACTCGGCCTAGTACCCGCCATCGCTGATCCGCGCCCCGCGCGCCTTGCGCGCTGTTATACATTGGCGGCAATGCCGCCAGGGGCGCGGACCCTAGATGAAGGGTACAAACCTATTGAATCCGTACCGCTTTCGCGAGTTCGCGGGTGGCGTCTCGCGACCCGCGAACTCACGAAAGTCGGTACTAGCCAAAAGGATAGGTGCCCTCACCATTTGGGGCTACAGGCCCAACAATCGGTCACTTCTTCGATGCTTGGCTGCAAATCGCGGTTTCTGGGAATAATTTTGACCAACGCGCGCTAACGCAAGGACTAAGTGGCTTCGTTCGCGCGTTGTCATCGCGGCGGATAGAACCAATGGCCGGGTCATGTTGTCTGCGGTGACAAAGGGTGCTTACGACCGAAACGATCCGGCGCCGGGGAGACCGTACATGAATATGAATGCCGATTCTCGACCGGCGCCGGCGGCGCTGCTGCGGCGCCTCAGGCGCTACGCCGAGACCTTGGTACATTCCAGCGAGCAGGCCGATAAGGTGGTCGGCCAGGCCATGGACCGCGTGCTGCGCGAGGCCGCCGGCGGACAGCCTTGCGAAACGAAGTCGTTCGCGGCGGTAGGAAACCTGTGCCGCGACCGCCAGGACGACGGCGCGCTGGCGTTGGCCGGCCTGAACGGGGAACCCATTGACGGCGTACCCTTCGCCGGCGCCCGGCAAAGCGAGGTCCGGGTGCGGCGAAACTTCGAGCAACTTACCCTCGACGAGCGCGAAGTGCTGCTCTTGGTGTGCGTCGAGGGATTCAGCTACGGCAAGGCAGCGCAAATTCTGAACGTGACGAAGGAAAAATTGGTGGAACGGTTGGTTCGCGCGCGCTTCCTCTTGCATCGCAGGGTGGCCGAAGAAGCGCGACTGGCAACCCTTATGCCACTGCGTCAAACGGGTGTAACGCCATGACCCATATCAGTGACGAGCTGCTTGTCGCTCATGTCGACGGCGAGCTCGACGCCGCCCAAGCGGGCGTTGTCGAGCGCGCGCTGGCGGGCGACGCAGACCTGCGCCGGCGGGCGGATATTTTCCGCGCCACCACCGGGTGGATGCGCGAGGCCTTCCCCGCCGGCGCCGAGGCGGCGGCTCCATTGCCCGCGGCGGTGGCGCTGGCGGCCGTGGCGCTGAAGGCGCCGCGCCGTCCGTCCTGGCGGACCGCCCCCTGGACGATGCCCTTGGCGGCGTCGCTGGCGGCGTTCGCTGTCGGCTTGGGCGGCGGCTATGCGGGGTCGAGCTAC
>CAZIVY010000133.1:0-6589 GCA_964542505.1 uncultured Rhodospirillaceae bacterium | reverse complement strand
ATGGGGACGATGTCCGGGTTCATGAACGGCTCGCCGCCGGTGAAGCCGATTTCGCCGGTGCCCAAGGCCCGCGCGGCGATCTCGTCCAAATAACCGGCGACCTCGGCGGCGCGCAAATAGACCAGGCGGTCGTTGGCGGGGCTGCTTTCGATGTAGCAATTGCGGCAGGTGATGTTGCACAGCGTGCCGGTGTTGAACCACAGCGTGTCGAGACGCCGCAGCGCCACCGCCGCCCGCTTTTCGCCCTTGGCGGTGACGTCGGGATGGCGGAACTTGGCGCCGTCCAGCGGCTTGAAAAGTAGCGGCAAAGCGACGTTCATCGCGTGCTGACCGGATGTGGTTTGGGCTGCAGCGCAAGCTTGACGCCGCCAGCGCCGTTGTCAATCGGGCGGCGATGACATTGGCGTGAACCGAGGGTTCAGGCGCGGCCAGCTTCGCCCCGGCGCGCCCCGCGTGCTTGGCACGCCCAGCGGCGAAGCCGCCGGGCCTAGTGATGGCGCGCGAAGCGCGCAAGGGCGTGCAGGGCGCGCCAGTCATTGGGGTGAGGGCGGCTTCGCCGCCCGGCGCGCCCCGCGTGCTTGGCACGCAAAGCGTGCAGGGCGCGCCAATCATAGGGGTGAGGGCGGCTTCGCCGCCCGGCGAGGTTTGTGCTATATTTCGCGCCGGTGCGCGGGTGTAGCTCAATGGTAGAGCAGAAGCTTCCCAAGCTTAAGACGAGGGTTCGATTCCCTTCACCCGCTCCAATCGCCGCCGGCGACGACGCGGGTCAAGCGATGGCCTTCGGCCCTCGCACCCATTCACCCGCTCCAATCGCAGCCGGCGACGACGCGGGTTAAGCGATGGCCTTCGGCCCTCGCACCCCTTCACCCGCTCCAATTTTCCGATAATGACGGTCACTGGCTTCCCCCCGCGGCTTTGATTCAGGTCAAGGGCCGCGCGCCCGCGATGGCTTAGTCATGAAACGAATCCTCATGAACCAGCCTCGCGGAAGGAGGCAAGCATGACCCGCGGCCAAGCTAAAACGAGACCCCAGGCGGTGACGGCGGACGAGGTGCGCGCCATCGTCGGCGACATCAGCGACGCGGCGTTGACCAGCGTCCTCGCCAGCGGAGCGACGTCGGCCGAGGTGCTGGAAGCCCATACCTGGCTCAGTGCCGACGATGTCATGGGCCGGACATTGAGCAGGCCCCTCCACGGTGTGGTGGCGGTCGTTTGCGATATCCTCGAAGCGGAGTTGGAGCCGCCGGACGAGTCGCGAGACCGCCAACCCGTTTCCTAGACGGCCCATGACGCTGCTGACGCCCGACCAGCTTTGCCGTCGATGCGATCCCGCCAGCCTTGGGATCGCGAGCACGGAGGATGTGCCCGAGGTCGAGGGACCCATCGGCCAAAAGCGGGCGCAGGAAGCGTTGCGCTTCGCCGTCGGCGTGCGCCGGCGCGGCTTCAATCTGTTCGCGCTCGGTCCCAGCGGCCTTGGCAAGCATACTTGGCTTAATCAGTTCCTGACCCGCCAGGCGGCGGGCGAGCCGACGCCGACCGACCTTTGCTACGTCAACAATTTCGCCGAACCGCAAAAGCCCGCGCGGTTGGCGGTGCCGGCGGGGCGCGGGGCGCCGCTGCGCACGGCCATGGCGCAGTTGATCAGCGAGTTGCAAGCGGCCTTGCCGGCGGCCTTCGACAGCGACGACTATCGCACCCGCCGCACGGTCATCGACGAGCAATTCAAGGAACGCCAGGCCCAAACCTTCGGTAAGCTGGAAGAGCAGGCGCGCGAAAAATTCGTCGCCGTCATCCGCACGCCCATGGGCCTGGCGATGGCGCCGCTGCGCGAGGGCGAGGTCCTGCGCCCGGAGGCCTATCGCGACCTGCCGCCCGACGAAAAAGAGAAGATCCGCGTCACGCTCGAGCGCCTGCAAGGCGACCTCGAGGCCGTTGTCGCCAAGGTGCCGAAATGGGAGCGCGAGCACCGCGACGAGGTGCGCAAGCTGAACCGCGAGGTGACCCGCTACGCGGTCAGCCACCTGCTCGACGATCTGCGCGGCCACTGGCGCGACCTGCCCGCCGTCATCGCCTATCTGGACACGTTGGAGAGCGACATCCTGGAACACGCCGACGATTTCCTCGCCGGCAGCAAAGCGGAAAAGGCCGACACCTTGACCGTGGCGATGACCGAGGCCCCGTCGTTCCGGCGCTATCAGGTCAATGTGCTGGTGGAACGCTCCGCCACCAGCGGCGCCCCGGTGGTTTACGAGGATAATCCCACCCACCAGAACCTGGTGGGGCGGATCGAGCACATCGCCCGCTTCGGCACCCTGGTCACCGACTTTAACCTGTTGCGGCCGGGGGCGTTGCACCGGGCCAATGGCGGCTATCTGGTTCTCGATGCCCACAAGCTGCTCACCAGGCCCTTCGCCTGGGATTCGCTGAAGCGAGCGCTGCGGGCGGAGGAGATCCGCATCGAATCGATCGAGCAGATGCTGAGCCTGGCGAGCACGGTGTCGCTGGAGCCGGGGCCGGTCGAGCTGGCGGTCAAGGTGGTGCTGGTGGGCGAGCCCATCCTCTATTACCTGCTTGGCGCCCTCGATCCCGAATTCAACGACCTGTTCAAGGTCGCGGCCGATTTCGACGACCGCATCGATCGCGACCCGGCGAACAGCCGCGACGTGGGCCGACTGATCGGCTCGTTGGCGCGCCAGCGGCGGCTCCGGCCCGTGGACGCGGGCGCCATCGCCCGCATCGTCGAGCATCTGTCGCGGCTGGCGGGGGACGCCGAAAAACTGTCGGCCCATATGGGACACTTGATCGATCTTCTCGACGAGGCGGATCATTGGAGCGGCGCCAACGGAGCGGGCACCATCGACGCGGCCGCCGTGGGGCGCGCGGTCGCGGCGCAGCGTTACCGCGCCGATCGCGTCTACCAGCGGCTGCAGGACGAAATCGAGCGCGGAACCCTGCACGTCGAAACCAGCGGCGAGCATGTCGGCCAGGTCAACGGCTTGTCGGTGATCTCCCTTTGCGGGCACAATTTCGGCCATCCCAGCCGGATCACGGCGCAAGTGCGCGTCGGCCGCGGCGAGGTGGTGGACATCGAGCGCGAGGTGGAACTGGGCGGGCCGTTGCACAGCAAGGGGGTGATGATCCTCGCCGGCTTTCTCGGCGGCCGCTTCGCCGGCAAGGCACCCTTGTCGCTGACCGCCAGCCTGGTGTTCGAGCAATCCTATGGCGGCGTCGAGGGCGACAGCGCCTCGTTGGCGGAACTCTACGCGCTGTTGTCGGCGCTGGCCGATGCGCCGATCCGCCAGGGCTTGGGCGTCACCGGGTCCGTCGACCAGCACGGCCGGGTGCAGGCGATCGGCGGCGTCAACGAAAAAATCGAGGGGTTCTTCGATCTCTGCCGCCGGCGCGGCCTTGCCGGCGATCAGGGGGTGATCATTCCGGCCAGCAACGTCAAGCACCTGATGCTGCGCGAGGATGTGGTTGCCGCCTGCGCCAAGGGCCAATTCCACGTGCACGCGGTGGAGACCGTCGACGAGGGCGTGGCTCTCCTGACCGGAATCCCCGCTGGGGAAGCGGGACGCGATGGCGCCTACCCGCCGGGCACGATCAATCATAGTGTGGCGCTGCGCTTGGCGGCGTTCGCCGAGCGGGCCAAGGAAGGCCCGCCCCGGGCGCGCGCCAGGGTGCTCCGGCGCGGACACCACGATGGATGAGTTCGTTGTCCGGCGCGTCGTCGTCGCGCTCGACGCGGCCGGCGACAGCCGCGCGGCGGTGGAGACCGGGACCGCGCTGGCGGCGAGCTGGCGGGTGGAATTGCGGGCGCTGTTCGTCGAGGACGCGGCGTTGCGGCGGGTGGCGGAATTGCCGTTCACGCGCCAAGTCAGCTCGCCCTTGCCGGTGACCACGCCCTTCGATCTTCCCGGCCTTGAGGCCGAATTCGCCGCGCTCGCGGCGCATTTGCGGCGCCACCTGGCGGTGGCGGCGGCGCGTCGGGCGGTGCCGTGGACATTCGAGATCGTGCGCGATTTGGCGCGGGCGAGCGAATGGGCGCTGGAAGCGGCCGATCTCCTGGTCGCCGAATCCGCCGCGCGGCCCTTCGCGCGTCACCTGCTGCTGGAATCGCCTCTGCGCGCCGCGTTCCGGCAGTCACGGCGACCGGTCCTTTTCCTGCCCCCGGGGCGCGCGGCGGCGGCGCCGGTCATGGTGGTGGACGATGGTTCGCCGGGCGCGGCTCAAGCGCTGGCCGCGGCGGAACAAATGACGGCGGCGATCGGCGACGGGTTGGTGGTGCTCGCGGCCGGAGCGGGCAAGGACGCCAAGCGGTATCGCCTTGCGTCCGGCGGGCCGGTCAGCGTGCGTCCGCTGACCCGAATCGACGAGAACGGACTGAGAAGCGGCGCCGCCGGCTGTGGCCTGCTCGTTCTCAGCCGCGCGAGCGTGCCCCCGGCGGTGATCGATGCCCTGCTGGCCACGCCTCCGTGCGCGATGTTGATGGTTTGATTCGCCGGATTGATTCAAATCAATGCGACGTACTTGCGTTTGAGGTCAATTGTTCATGCTGCGTGGCGAGGTGGCACATTCCGACGGGCTGAGGGAAACCTCACAACGCCGCCGGGCCGTGCCCAGACCTGCACAGCCGGTGAGGAGGATACCCATCCCACTCATGGCGACAGGCCCGCCACGCGGCGCTTTCCCTGCTAAGATTCGATCATGGGCAGACGCATCCCGTGGCTTCGCCGCGCGCTTGGCCTCGTCCTCGCCGCGTACCTCGGCGGCGCCGGCCAGGCGCAACCGGCGTCGAGCGACGTCATCGGCGAGATGCGGACGCACATCGCTGGGGCGAGCGATACGCTGCTCGACATCGCGCGCTCTAGCGGCCTCGGTTTCGTGGAAATCGTCGCCGCCAACCCCGAACTCGATCCCTGGCTGCCGGGCGACGGGGCAAAGGTCGTGTTGCCGACGGCGCACGTCCTGCCGGCGGCGCCGCGCCAGGGCATCGTCGTCAATCTGGGGGATTTTCGCCTCTACTACTTTCCCCCCGGCGGGGCCAGCGTGAGCTTTCCCATCGGCATCGGGCGCGAGGCCGGCATGACGCCGCTGGGCGAAACGCGCGTCGCCGGCAAGCGCGCCAATCCGACCTGGATCCCGCCCCCCGAGGCGCGCGCCGACGACCCCGATCTGCCGCTGGCCGTGGCGCCCGGTCCCGACAATCCGCTTGGCGCCTTTTCGCTCGATCTGGGGTGGGGAGCCTACCGCATTCACGGCACCAACCGGCCCTGGGGCGTCGGCCGCGCCGTCAGCTATGGCTGCATCCGACTCTACCCGGAGGACATCGAGCGGCTATTCCCCGAGGTCCCGGTGGGAACGCCGGTTTACGTCGTCGACCAAGCGGTAAAAACCGGATGGCGGGATGGGCAACTCTACCTCGAGGTCCATCCGAGTCATAAGCAAAGCAACGAACTGGAGGCGACGGGGAAATTCACGCCCGAGCCCCGGCGCGGCGTGGAGGCACGGGTGAGGCTAGCCGCCGGGCCGGACGCCGCCCGCGTCGATTGGCTCCTGGTGCGCCGCGCCGCCGCGCTCAGCCAGGGAATTCCGGTGCGGGTGACGCGCTAGGCGCCTGAGGCGCCGCCGCTATTTGCGCTGGGTGCGATCGAACATGCGCTGGGCGCGCTCGGCGGCGGCCTTGGCGTCGGCGGCGGCCGATGCCGCGCTTGCTTGCGCCGCCCGCGCCGCATCGCCGGCCTGCTTTGCCTCCGCCGCCGCGCGCTTGGCTTCCTCGGCGGCGCGTTCGGCCGCGGCGCGCGCCGCGGCGGCATCGGTCCTGGCGGCGGCGGCGTCGGCCTTGGCGGCAGCGGCGTCAGCCTTGGCGGCGTTGGCGGTGCTCTGAACGCCGAGCAGGAGCTCGTGGTCCTGTGCGCTAAGCGGCATGCAGCCGGCCGCCAGCAGCAGGGCGCCCATCGCCGTCAGGGTTCTCCATCGCCGGGTTCGGGATGACATGACGCTTCTCCTTCTGGGTGTCGGCGGGCGAATTCGTTTGTGCCGAATCGGCCCCTGCACGTCAACGACAAAGAAAATCCCGCTTGTGGTCACGAAAGTTAATCCGCGGCAATGCCGGGGATGCGATCCCGACAGTAATGATCATGCGAAATCGGGTACGGAATCGTTCCCAGCCGCGTTATCAGTATAGCGCCGACATGGTGCGGTGGGGATAGGCCGATCGGGGAACGCGAGATGCGGGCAGCGGACATCATGACCACCGAGGTGGTGGCGTTCGGACCGGACGCGCCGGTGCCGGAGATCGCGCGGATATTGAATTTGCACGGCATAGGGGGGGCGCCGGTGGTGGACGAGATGCGCCATCCCGTGGGCATGGTCAGCGGGGGCGATCTGGTGCGCCGCGCCGGCGCCGCCGCCGGCAAGAACGGGGCATGGTGGCTGATGCTGTTCGGCGAACGCGAGGACGTGGCGCGCGACTATATTCGCGCGCACAAATTGCGCGCCGCCGACGTGATGTCGCGCGACGTCGTCTCCATCGATGAAGACATCGACATCGCCGACATCGCGCGCCTGTTGGAGGAAAAGCACGTCA
>CAZIVY010000132.1:0-1692 GCA_964542505.1 uncultured Rhodospirillaceae bacterium | reverse complement strand
AAGGCCCCCGGCGCGAAATTCAACCACTTCCAAAACGCCAGCAAATACCTGATGGAAAAAGGGAAAGATAGATCGTGCGGTCGTGACGGTCGGGCGACGGCGGGTTGGGCGAAGAGGTAGGCTTTGAGGTCGAGAAGATCGCCGTCGGTGGCCTTGGCATAGGCCCCGTAGGGAAATACCGGATAGTAGTGCCGCCCGTCCGGCGCCACCCCCTCGCGCATGGCGCGCATGAAATCGGCCACCGACCAGCGGCCGATGCCGTACTCGGGATCGGGGGTGATATTGGGCGCATAGAAGGTTCCGAATGGCGTCTTGAGGCCAGATCCGCCGGCAAGCCGGGGTCCATCGTTCTTGGTATCGGTGTGGCAGGCAAAGCAACCGCCCGCATGAAGAATGTACTCGCCGCGCCGAATCGCGGCCTCGTCGGCCATGATCGGCGGCGGGAAAGCCAAGCAACCGGCAAAAACGAGAACGGCGAGGCGCGCGACGATGCGGGACGCCCGCGCCATGGCGTCGCGCGTCCGCCGTCCCGGATTGGTGCGTCCGCGCCCTTTATGCTGGTTTTTCGAAGCGGAAAGTCCCGCCCTTCTCCACCGGTCCTTCGTGGCAGCCGCCGCACGCCTGGCCGAACGCCGTAACCTGCGTCTTGATCGCCTCCACGTTGCGGGTCTTGGTCACCTCGACCATCTTGGCGCTCTCGGCCACGAGCTTGGCGACGGCGGCGTCGAATTCGGCGCGTTTCGACCACACTTCCGGCTTTGCCCGCGTGTCGGAAACTACGTCGCGCCCGCTGCCCGGCGGAAACAGCGCGCCAATCTTTTGTATGTCGGCGTTGAGGAGTGTCATGCCCGCGATGGCGGCGTCCATATCGGTGCTTTCGCCCCTGGCTATGGCCCTGACGGGGCGGAAATTGGGAAACAATCCCTTCATGAGTTCGATCCGCGTCTTCACGGTTTGCGCCGCCGTCGTCTGCGCCTTCGCGGCGCTGCCTATGGTGCCGGCCACCGGCACAACCGCAACACCCGTGATGACCGCCGTCGCGGCCATCGCTGCCAGAGACTTGCGCATTTTCGTTCGTCTCCCTCTGTTCTTGTTGGGTATGCTTTCCCTCTCCGGCGGGCTGCCGGTAAAAGGTAAACAATTTTACCCCGGCAATTAATCCTTCGGCAACTGGCCGCTTCGCAATATATCCTTTGACGAGCAGGGGCGACGTACCCTCCGACCCACCCCCGCCCGCGCCCATCCTGGGCGTCAGGCCGATTCGGGCGGGGACTTACCTGGAACTCGAGGCCGGCATGGCAAGGTTGAGGTCGATTTGCGTTTATTGCGGCTCTAGGACGGGGACCGATCCCCGTCTTCGCGACGCCGCCGCGACCTTCGGCCGCCTGATCGCGCAAGCCGGCCTGAAACTCGTCTACGGCGGCGGGCGGGTGGGCTTGATGGGCGTCTTGGCCGACGCCGCCCTTGCCGCCGGCGGCAAGGTGGTGGGGATCATTCCGGAGCACCTCAACTCGGTCGAAATCGGCCACCAGAACGTGAGCGAGCTGCGCGTCGTGACCAGCATGCACGAGCGCAAGCACGCCATGTTCGAGTTGTCCGACGCCTTTGTCGTGCTGCCGGGCGGCATCGGCACCCTGGACGAGACCTTCGAGATCATCACCTGGCGCCAGCTCCATTTGCACGACAAGCCGG
>CAZIVY010000131.1:0-3616 GCA_964542505.1 uncultured Rhodospirillaceae bacterium | reverse complement strand
GAAACCCAGCGTCGTGCCCCACGCCAGATGAATGGCGCGCAACAGCACCGAATCGATGGGGAAGACGTTGAGAACGACAAGGTGAAAGGCGGTGAAGCCGGCGGCCAGCCAGAAGAAGAGGCGCGCCTGCGCCGGCCCCAGGCGGCGCTGGGTGCCGGCGAATTCCAGCCCCTCGATGGAGTCGCCCCCGGCGCTCACGCCGGCAGGCTCGGGCTTGCGCCGTGCGCTTTTCATGCGAACTTCTTGAGACGTGCGAGCGCGCTTCCGATGCCCAAGTCCGCGCGGCCACCGGCCGGCGGACGTGGGCTGTCCGTTACATCATCAGGTTCGCCGGGAGGGTAATGCCTTTTTCCTTGTAGTAACGCACCGCGCCCGGATGGAAGGGCAGGAAGGTATTGGCCTTCCAATTGCCGATCACGGTTTCCCTTGCTACCACGTAGCCTTTCACCATGGCGTCGTTGTTTTCGAGGACGGCCTTGATGATACGATAGGCCAGGTCGTCGGACAGGTCCTTGTGGACGATGAAGAAGTTGTAAGTGCCCACCGTCTTGTGGTCTTCGGTCAGCGTCTTGTAGGTGCCCTTGGGAACGACCGAATCGTTCAGCTCCGGCATCGCCTTTTTCAGCGTCGCGATCTGCGCGTCGGTGTAGGTGAAAAACCGCACCGGCCGCTGCGCCTCGATTTCGCTGTAGGCGGGGATGGGCAGTCCGGCGCAAAACGGGAAGGCGTCGAGCAGGCCGTCGCCCAACTGGCTGGCCATGTCATTGGCTTGGCCGAAGCGGATTGTTGTCTTGATCCCCAGCGCATCCAGCATCTGCGGGAAATAGGTGCCGCAGGTGCCGGCTTTTGGACCCACGCCAATGGTCTTGCCGTTCAGGTCCGCCACCGACTTGATGCCCGACTTCTCCGTGGCGATGAAGTGGAACGGCGTGTCGTACATGGGGAAGAGGGCGCGGATGTTCTGGAACTTGGCGCCCTTGGTCCACTCGCTGCCATTCCACGCCTGCAGCGCGATGCCCATGGTGGCCATGCCCAGTTCCACCCCCTTGCTGTCCACCAGGATGATGTTCTGGTTGGGGCCTTGGGTCTGCTGGGTCGAGACGTTGATGCCCAGTTTTTCGGTGAGCAGCGTGGCGACCACGCCGCCATAGATGAAATATGCGCCGCCCACCGACGCCGTTCCCAGCGTCAGCGACTTCGGCTGCGCCGCGGCGCTACCGGCGAAAATGCTGGCCGCGACGGATGCGGCCACAAGCGCAAGCAACGTCCGCGATTTCGTCATTTTTTTGCCTCCCTTGGTTTTTAAATCCCGCCGCACAGCCATCGGCGCACAAACACCGTCGCCTGAGCGGGGCTTGAATTCATCTGCCTCTCGCCCCCAGGGCCACGCAAATATTCAACGTTACTATAGGCTCGCCACCAAGGTCCGGCAATCGCCGCCCCCGGATCACAGTCCGGGCGTGACCCGGCGATCGACGGATCGTGGATGCCCGGATCACCCCCGGGTCGAGGAGCCCGGGGGCGGGAATAACGACGGGAGGGAACGAAACGTTAGTGCCAGGCCACTAGCAAAACCCATACGATGTGTTGCGGTTCCAATGCGTTGACTGGGAATCAAGCGTTGAAACCACAACGCCAAGCGGCCATCAGATTCTGCCTAATTTTTAGCCGCACCATTTTTAACCGCTCATTTAGTAAGCAGCCGCCATTCGCAAACCCCGGCAGCGATTCTGAAGCCTTGGCTTAAATGGCTGAAATAGATCGGATTCTTTCGCCGAGGCCGGATGGCACGCTTCTTGTAATTCCTCAATCCGACAACTCTTGAATCCAATGCGGTAGTTGCTGCGCTGGCTTCGGTCCAGAAATTTCACGCGGAGGCGCCAATGCTATTCGGGATGATGGGGCGGTCATGGCTCGCGGGCGTTTTGCCCAATGCGCTAACGACCCGTGCGCTAACGTTCTTATTGGCGTTGGCGGCGGTCATCGTCGAGGCGGCGTCGGCGTTCGCGGCCGACGAAAAGCCCAAGCTCGACACCGGCGACACCGCCTGGATGCTGACCTCGACCGCCCTGGTGCTGATGATGACGGTTCCGGGCCTGGCGCTCTTCTACGGCGGCATGGTGCGCAAGATGAACGTTCTGGCGACGGCCATGCAAAGCTTCGCCGTCACCTGCCTGGTGACCGTGCTGTGGATGGTGGCGGGCTACAGCCTGGCATTCACCGAAGGCAACGCGGTTTTCGGCGGCCTGGGGCGCGTTTTCCTGGCCGGCCTCGGCCTCGAAGATGCCCACGGCTTGGCTCCCACCATCCCCGAATCCGTCTTCATGACCTATCAGATGACCTTCGCCATCATTACCCCGGCGCTGGTCTGCGGCGCTTTCGCCGACCGGATGAAGTTTTCGGCCCTGCTGTGGTTCATCGGCCTGTGGTCGTTGTTCGTCTATTCGCCGGTGGCCCACATGGTGTGGGGCGGCGGTTTTCTCGGCGCGGCGGGGGTGATGGATTTCGCCGGCGGGACGGTGGTGCACATCAACGCCGGCGTTGCCGGCCTGGTGGCGGCCCTGGTGCTTGGCAAGCGCGCCGGCTATGGCAATTACAATTTTGCCCCCCATAACCTTACCCTCAGCATCGTCGGCGCCTCCCTTCTCTGGGTCGGCTGGTTCGGCTTCAACGCCGGATCGGCGGTGGCCGCGGGCGGGCGCGCCGGCATGGCCATGGCGGTGACGCAGATCGCCACCGCCGGCGCCGCGCTCGCCTGGATGTTCGTCGAATGGGCGGCCAAGGGTAAGCCGAGCGTGCTTGGCATCGTTTCCGGCGCCGTGGCCGGCCTGGTCGCCATCACCCCGGCCTCGGGTTTCGTGGCGCCGGGGGGCGCGCTCTTCATCGGTATCGCCGCCGGCGTGCTCTGCTACTTCGCCTCAACCTCGCTCAAGAACGCCCTCGGCTATGACGATTCGCTCGACGCCTTCGGGGTGCACGGCATTGGCGGCATCGTCGGCGCCTTGCTCACCGGCGTCTTTGCCGTGAAAGCCATTGCCGGCACCGAGGGCCCGGCCGGATGGATCGAAGGCAATTTCGGGCAGGTCCTCACCCAGCTCTACGGCGTCGGCGTCACCGTCGCCTATTGCGCCGTGGTGACCTTCATCATCTTGAAGCTGGTGGACTTGACGATCGGGCTGCGCGTCAGTCCGGCGGCGGAGCGCGACGGCCTCGATCTGGCGCTCCACGGGGAGATGATTCACTAGAGCAGCATCCGCTCAATTGGAATCGCTTTCAGCAATCCAATGAGCGGATAAAGCTGCTCTTTCACCTTGAAATCTAGAGTAATTTTATCAAGTTAGATTGAACCGGGCGGGTCAATCTAACTTGATATTGCTCTAGCAACCTGCTGAAACCTGGCCGGGGAAAGGGTGCGCCCTTTGCCCCGGCCAATAATGGAAGGACTCCTCCGGGGTCGGGTAAAATCCGCCGCCCCGGTCACCCGCCAACCACATCCGTTGCATTGGCAAGTGCTTTTTTGAGCGCCAGGGGTTCCTCGACATTCGGCAGTTCGATGGGTTTGTCTCCGCCGGTCCCGGAAATCAAAAGTTTCCCATAGCCAAGAATTCGCCCCAGC
>CAZIVY010000130.1:0-5529 GCA_964542505.1 uncultured Rhodospirillaceae bacterium | reverse complement strand
ATAGTCCACCCGGCGCGCCACCTCCGCCGCCTCGGCGCCGCGCCGGCGCAACCCGAAGGCGATGTTGTCGGCGACGCTCAGCCAGGGAAAGCTGGCGTCCTCCTGGAAGACGACGCCGATGCCTTCCGGCACCTCGCCGGCCAGCGGCCGGCCCTCGAAGGCGACCGTGCCGGCGCTGGCCGGCGCCAGTCCCGCCATGACGTCGAGCAAGGTCGATTTGCCGCAGCCCGACGGGCCGACAACGGCGAGGAATTCTCCGCGCTGGAGGCGAAGGTCGATGGGCCCCAGCGCGTGCACCTCGCCCTGCGCGCCCGCCGCCGCATAGACGCGGGTGACGCCCGTCAATTCGGCGTGGACGGAAGCTTGCGTCGGCGCGGCGGGCGCGCCGTCCGCCATGGCTAATGCGGCGCGCGTCGGCTCTCCGTCAGCTCTTGAGGTCGCTGGGCAGGAAGCGCTGATCGACAATCTTCGACCAGTCCACCGCCCCCGGCGGCAGGCCGCCCACCAGTTGCAGTCCGCGCACCATTTCGTCCATGCCCTTGAAGTCGAGCCGGCCGTTCGACCAGTAATCCACCCCGATCATGTTGCGGATGGCGGTTTCGCCCAGGGCCGCGTCCAAGTTATAGGCCTTGGCGAATATGCGCCCCGCTTCCGCCGGGTTGGCGTGGATGAACTCCACCCCCTTGCGCCGCCCGTTGATGATCGCGCGCAATTTGTCCGGGCTCTTGGCGATGAATTCCGGCGTGGTGATGCCCACCGTCTGCATGATCGGCGGGAACAGGTCTTTCAGCAGCGCCAGCGGGCGGTACTTGTCCTTGGTGCGGCTCCACACCGGATCGAGCGATGGCGCCACGTCGACGCCGCCGCTGCCCAGCGCGGTAAGGCCGGCGCCGATGCCGCCGGTGGATACCAGCGTCACCTCGTCCTGCCTCAGCCCGGCCTTTTCCACCGTCATGATGGCGACCATCTGGGTCACCGATTTCGGGCTGGTATAGGCGATTTTCTTGCCCTTGATGTCCTTCAGGCTCTTGATCGGCGAATCGGGCATGACCACGAACAGCATGTCGGCGACCGTCTGTGCGCCGCCATTGACCACCCGGATCTCGATCCCTTCCTGCACCGCCGCCACGGCGGCCGACAGCGCCACTTCGCCATAGGGCAGGCCGCCGGCCAGCACGTTGCGCACCGTGGTGCCGCCGCCCTGCGAGGTGAGGATGCCGGTGATGTCGATGCCGGCCTCCTTGAAGAATCCCTTTTCCATCGCCACCGCGTAGGGCGCGCCGTACATCAGCGCCCCCCAATGGGTGACGCTGATCTCGTCCGCCTTCGCGGCGGGGACAAGACCTGCCGCCAATACCGCGGCCAAATACAAGGAACCGAGCTTGCGCATGGACTTTCCCTCCCGAGCGGTTATCGTTTGCCGGCCATCTTAGGGCTGACGCCGCGAGCGGACAAGAACGCGCGAACAGGGCAGGGAAACATGACCGAACGGAGCCTCAAGGCGCGTCTGGCGCAAGGCGGCATCGTCGTCGCCCCCGGGGTCTATGACATGATTTCCGCCCGCCTGGCCGACCGCATGGGCTTCGAGGCCCTTTACATGACCGGCTATGGGGTCGCCGCCTCGCATCTGGGCCTGCCCGACGCCGGCCTGATGAGCTATGGCGACGTGCTGGCGCGGGTGACGGCGCTGGCGGGCGGCGCCCGCACCCCCATCGTCTGCGACGGCGATACGGGCTATGGCGGCCTGCTCAACATCCGCCACACCGTGCGCGGCTTCGAGGCGGCGGGCGCCGCCGGCATCCAGATCGAGGATCAGGAAGCGCCGAAGAAATGCGGCCACACCACCGGGCGGCGCGTGGTGGCGCTGGCCGACGCGGTGCGCCGCATCGAGGTGGCGGTGGACGCGCGCACTTCCGCCGATTTCCTTATCGTGGCGCGTACCGACGCCCGCACCGGCCTGGGCGTGGACGAGGCCTTGCGCCGGGGCGAAGCCTTCCGCCGCGCCGGCGCCGACGTCGTTTTCATCGAGGCGCCCGAATCGGAGGACGAGTTTGCCCGCATCGGCCAGGCCCTTGGCCCGCCCTTGCTGGCCAACATGGTGGAAGGCGGCCGCTCGCCGGTCCTGGCGGCGGAAACCCTGGCGCGCTACGGCGTTCGCCTGGCGATCTATCCCGCCTCGGCGTTTCTTGCCGCCACCGCCGCCATGACCGCCATTTACGGGCAGATCAAGGCCACGGGCACGTCGCTGCCCTCGCCCGTGCCCCTCGCCGCCATGGCCGACATGCATAAGCTCATGGGTTTCGACGACGTCTGGGCCTTCGAGCGCAAATGGGCGGAGAGTTGACGCCGCGCCGATCTTGCCGCTGGTCCTGATTGGGGCTAATACCGGCCCGCGACAGAAACAAGGGGGACGGCATGGCCCGCAAGAAGATCGCGCTCATTGGCGGCGGCAATATCGGCGGCACGCTGGCGCACCTCATCAGCCTGAAAGAGTTGGGCGACGTGGTCATGTTCGACGTCGTCGAGGGCCTGCCCCAGGGCAAGACGCTGGATCTGGCCCAGAGCGGCCCCATCGAGGGTTTTAACGCCCGCCTTGCGGGAACCAACGATTACGCCGCCATCGCCGGCGCCGATGTGGCCATCGTCACCGCCGGGGTGGCGCGCAAGCCCGGCATGAGCCGCGACGACCTGCTCGGCATCAACATCAAGGTCATGCAGGCGGTGGGCGCCGGCTTGAAGAAACACGCGCCCAAGGCCTTCGTGGTCTGCATCACCAACCCGCTGGACGCCATGGTGTGGGTGCTGCGCCAGGTCTCCGGCCTGCCCCACCACATGGTGGTGGGCATGGCGGGCATCCTCGATTCGGCCCGCTTCCGTTATTTCCTCGCCGAGGAATTCGGCGTCTCGGTGGAGGACGTGACCGCCTTCGTGTTGGGCGGCCACGGCGACACCATGGTGCCGCTGGCGCGCTATTCCACCGTCGCCGGCATCCCGATCCCCGACCTGGTGAAAATGGGCTGGACCAGCCAGGCGAAGATCGACGCCATCATCCAGCGCACCCGCGACGGCGGGGCGGAAATCGTCGGCTTGCTCAAGACCGGCTCGGCCTATTACGCCCCGGCCTCGGCGGGCGTCGCCATGGCGGAAAGCTACCTCAAGGACTTGAAGCGCGTGGCCCCCTGCGCCGCCTGGCTCGACGGCCAATACGGGGTCAAGGGCATGTATGTGGGCGTGCCCATCGTCATCGGCGCCAAGGGGGTCGAGCGGGTGGTGGAAATCGAGATGAACGGGCCCGAGCGCGTTTTGTTCGACAAGTCGGTGGCCGCCGTCCAGGGCCTCATCGCCGCCTGCAAGACCATCGACCCCAGCCTCGGCCAGTAAGACGCCTGGGGCGACCATCCGACGCCTTCGTTATGGCATTCTTTGCCAATCTATGCCATAATGCCCTGATCGGAGGTGCCCATGGCGACCATGAACGTTTCCCTGCCCGACCCCCTGCGCGAATGGGTGGAAGCCCAGGTAAAGGGCGGAGAGTACGCCAACGCCAGCGATTACATCCGCGACCTGATCCGCCACGACCAGGAGCGGCGCCAGGCCTTGCAAGCCGCCATCCGCGAGGGCCTGGAAAGCGGGCGCAGCACCCGCAAGGCGGAGGCGGTCATGGCGGCGGCCAAGTCCCGCCTAGTACCCGATAGCGGAAGTCCGCGCCACCGGCGCGGACTTCGGGATCGGGTACCATCCAGTTGAATCTATACCGACTTTCGCATCGGCTCGGTCTTGAAACATGACTCGCGAACTGGCGAAAGTCGGTATTAGGGAATGGCTGACTACGTCCTTTCCAACAAGGCCGACGGCGACCTCACGGACATCTATCTCTATTCGTACCGGGCCTTCGGCGAAGCCAAGGCCGACGCTTATTTCCTGAGCCTGCGGGACTGCCTGCAAGACTTGGCGGAGAATCCGCGCCTGGGACGCGCCGTCGATTTCCTCCGGCCCGGGCTGTTCTGCCATCGGCACGCCCGCCACATTGTGTTCTACGCGGTGGAGGGCAAGGGCATCTTCGTCGTCCGCGTTTTGCACGATGCCATGGATGCCCCGCGCCATCTCGATCCCGACGATAGCGGTGGAGGCTGAACTCGATCGGCCCCGGTTTGCGGCGGCGGACCGGGGTGTGGAGCTGCCGGGCATCACTGACACAGAGCCGCCAGCGCGCCACCGGATCAGCGCGCGCCAGTGCCTGGTGGGGCCGTCAGTCCTTCGAGATAGCTTTCAAGTTTCGTATCGTCGATTTCGGCGAACTCGCCGCGTTCGAGCGCGGCGACGCCGGCCCTGATTTGTAGCCGCAGCGCCTTAAGTTTCAACGCATCCTCGCGCCGGCGCTGTTGCAAGGCGCGCAGTGCATCGCGGACAGCCTCGCTCGCGTTCTGGTATTCGCCCGCCATGACCACCTTCTCGATAAATTCGTCCTGCTTGGGCGTCAGGCTAATGTTCCGCGTCGGCATTGCTGTGCTCCTCGAATCGCGCGGGACGATAGCCCAGCGCCTCGACCGCGAGAGTTTTCGCGGTGACCGTTCACGCCGCCAGCCGAATTAATTTCGACCGCGCCGGTCCCCTCACTCTGCATCAACTGCTACAGCGTCTCGCGCGTGCCCTCGTATGCGCCTATTCTATCCGTTAGGGTGCTCTCTCGTTTGAAGCAGATCGCCCAACCGACCTCAATCATCGCGACCGCTCGTAAGCTTGGTCGCATTGTCGATCTTCCAGATGAGATCGGGCTATCCATCGTGGTCGCAGACGGTAAGGGCGACATTCCCAAGTTTCAAAAGGTTTTGAATGCGTTTGGCTTAGGTTATGGCGTCTTGCTCGAATTGGACGGCAGACCAGAAACCGACAACCAGAACGCGCCCGTCCTGGCGAATTTGAATGGGAATCGCATCGCAAAGGTGGCGAACCGGATAGAGGATGTCTTGGAAGTGCGCCACTTTGATGATCAGCGGCATGCAAAACAGTTCTTCTCTGATCCGTCACGGATCAATAAGTCGATGGAAGACGTGGTAACGGCCCTATTGCCGTCGCTTGCGACGTCAAGTCCAGGTGTCGGCAGGTAAATGCGTTGCAATGCGGCGACATTGGGGTGCGTGGCGCTTGGGCGGCCTATAGGCCACCCCCGTCCCCGGTTTGCGGCTTCCGGCCACGGTGTTATAAGAACCCGGCCATTTCGGGCGCATCCACAATTCCCCCTTAGGGCCGCGAAGACGCCGATCCATGAACATTCACGAGCATCAGGCGAAAAGCCTGCTGGGCCGCTTCGGCGTCCCCGTGCCGCGCGGCGGGCCGGCGTTTACGGTCGACGAGGCGACGGCGGTGGCGCGCGGCCTGCCCGGCCCCGTCTGGGTGGTGAAGGCGCAGATTCACGCCGGCGGACGCGGCAAGGGCGGCGGGGTCAAGCTTGCCCGCTCCCTCGACGAGGTGGAAAAGCTTTCCCGCGCCATGCTCGGCATGAACCTGGTGACCCACCAGACCGGCCCT
>CAZIVY010000129.1:0-1572 GCA_964542505.1 uncultured Rhodospirillaceae bacterium | reverse complement strand
CCTGCCGTCGCCGACAGCGCTGTTCGGCGCGCCGGCGATGGCGCGGGCGAGAGACTGGACCGCGCCGGCGCTGGTCGCCTTCGCCGCCATCATGCCCTTCATGCCCTTCGCCGACCGCTTCATCGTCGACATGGGGGTGACAATCCTGATCTATGTGATGCTGGGCTGGGGACTCAATGTGGTGGTGGGCCTCGCCGGCTTGCTCGATCTCGGCTATGTCGCCTTTTACGCCGTTGGCGCCTATTCCTTCGCGCTCCTGACCCAGCATTACGGCCTCAGTTTCTGGCAGTGCCTGCCGCTGGCCGGCATACTGGCGGGCGCCTTCGGCGTCATTCTGGGCTTTCCGGTTCTGCGGCTGCGCGGCGACTACCTTGCCATCGTCACGCTCGGCTTCGGCGAGATGGTCCGCATCATCCTGATCAACTGGCAGAGCTTCACCGGTGGGCCGAACGGCCTGCACGGCATTCCGCGGCCCAACTTTTTCAACATGCCCTTTACCGCCGCCCCGCCCGGAGGGGTCACCGCCTTCCACGAATTCCTGGGGATCGATTTTTCCCCGATGCACCGCCTGACCTTTCTCTATTACGTGATCTTCGCCCTGGCGCTGCTCACCAATTACGTCGCGCTGAGATTACGGCGCTTGCCCATCGGCCGCGCCTGGGAGGCGCTGCGCGAGGATGAAATCGCCTGCCGGGCGCTGGGCATCAACCCCACCAACACCAAGCTCACCGCCTTCGGCATCGGCGCCATGTTCGGCGGTTTCGCCGGTTCTTTCTTCGCCACCAGGCAAGGCTTCATCAGCCCCGAAAGCTTCACCTTCATCGAGTCGGCGACCATTCTCGCCATCGTCGTGCTGGGCGGCATGGGCAGCCAAGTCGGCGTGGCGCTGGCGGCGGCGGTGCTGGTGATGCTGCCGGAATTTGGGCGCGAGTTCGCGCAATACCGCATGATGGTCTTCGGCGCCGCCATGATCGGAATCATGGTCTGGCGCCCGGGCGGCCTCATGGCGTCGCGCGATCCCACCATGCGCCTAAACCCACAGGGGGCGGCCGGGGGCGCCCGACCATGAGCACCGAACGGCCGTTGCTCACGGTGGAGCATTTGAGCATGCGCTTCGGCGGGCTGGTGGCGGTGAACGACCTTTCGTTCGCCGCCCAGGATTGCGCCATCACCGCCATTATCGGCCCCAACGGCGCCGGCAAGACCACGGTGTTCAATTGCCTGACCGGATTCTACAAGCCGACGGTGGGCAGGCTGCGCCTCGATTGCGCGGATGGCCAGAGCCACTTGCTCGAACAGATGGAAGGCTTTCGCATCGCGCAAACCGCGCGCGTCGCGCGCACTTTCCAAAACATCCGTTTGTTCACGCGGATGACCGCCTTCGAAAACCTGGTGGTCGCCCAGCACAACGCGCTCATGCGCGCGTCGAATTGGACGCTGGGCGGTCTGTTCGGTTTGCCCGGCTATCGCCACGCGGAGCGCGAAGCGGTGGAATTCGGCCGCCATTGGCTGGAGCGCGTCGGCCTTATCGACATGGCCGACTGGGAAGCCGGCAATCTGCCTTACGGGATG
>CAZIVY010000128.1:0-2294 GCA_964542505.1 uncultured Rhodospirillaceae bacterium | reverse complement strand
CCTACGCGCCCGCGCCGGCCGTCATCGCCTTTTGCAGCTTCTCGAAGGCGCGGACCTCGATCTGGCGCACGCGCTCGCGGCTGATGCCGTAGGTCTTGCTCAGGTCCTCGAGGGTCGCCGGCTCGTCCTTCAGGCGCCGCTCGCGGATGATCTCGCGCTCGCGCTGGTTGAGCGTCTCCATGGCCTTGGCGAGGAGAAGCTGGCGGTCCTTCAGTTCCTCGGCTTCCCCCAGCCGATCTTCCTGGCCGGGGGTATCGTCGGTGAGCCAATCCTGCCATTCGCCCTCGCCGTCCATGCGCACGGGCGCGTTCAGCGAATGGTCGGGCCCGGACAGGCGGCGGTTCATGTTCACCACCTCTTCCTCGGGCACGCCCAAGGTGGTGGCGATCTTGCGCACCTGGTCGGGGCGCAGATCGCCTTCGTCGATGGCCTTCATCTGGCCCTTGAGCTTGCGCAGGTTGAAAAAAAGCTTTTTCTGCGCCGCCGTGGTGCCAAGCTTCACCAGCGACCAGGAGCGGAGGACGTATTCCTGGATGGAAGCCCGGATCCACCACATGGCGTAGGTGGCGAGGCGGAAGCCGCGATCGGGTTCGAAGCGCTTCACCGCCTGCATCATGCCCACATTGCCCTCGGAGATCAGTTCGCTCACCGGCAGGCCGTAACCGCGATAACCGAGCGCGATCTTGGCCACCAGGCGCAGATGGCTGGTGACCAGGCGGTGCGCGGCCTCGGTGTCGCCATGCTCGCGCCAGCGCTTGGCCAGCATGAATTCCTCTTCCGGCTGCAGCAGCGGAAATTTGCGAATCTCCTGCAAATAGCGGGAGAGTCCGCCTTCCGAACCCAGCATCGGCAATTGCGGCCGGCTCATGGCTGTCGCGCGCCCCCAATGACTACAGGCGGCATAGAAGCAGGCGAATGGGGCGAAAGCATGACTAAACCGGAGGGCCGGGCGCGGTTAACCACGCTTCGCGGGGACGCCTTCGAGCGCCCGCATGAGCGCCGCCAGGTCGGGCGGGAGCGGACTGGCGAACGCCACGCGCTCGCCCGTCGCCGGATGACGAAAACCGAGCGTCGAGGC
Organism: uncultured Rhodospirillaceae bacterium; assembly: GCA_964542505.1. Lineage (GTDB taxonomy): Bacteria > Pseudomonadota > Alphaproteobacteria > Ferrovibrionales > Ferrovibrionaceae > CAZIVY01. Next base: position 1,216 of record CAZIVY010000128.1, on the reverse strand, counting down.
GTGCAAGGCCTGGCGCTTGAAACCCGCCACCGCCGCTTGCGCCGCCTGGGGCAGCGCCGCGAGAAGCGAAGGGCGGGCGGCGCGGCCGTACACCGGGTCGCCGACCACCGGGTGGCCCTTGTGCGCCAAATGAACCCTGATCTGGTGCGTGCGCCCCGAGGCCAGGCGGCATTCGACGACGCTGAGCACGCCGGCGTAGACCCGCAGCCGGCGGTAGCGGGTGAGCGCCGCCTTGCCGCCGGCCTCGCGCACGGTCATTTTTTTGCGCAGCCGCGGGTGGCGGCCGATGGCGCCGCTGATCTCGCCGCTGGCGGGTTCGGGCACGCCCCAGACCAGGGCGGTGTAAACGCGCTCGATGCCGCGGTCGGCGAACTGCGGCGCCAGGCCGGCCATGGCGGCTTGCGTCTTCGCCGCCACCAACAGGCCGGACGTATCCTTGTCCAGGCGATGGACGATGCCCGGACGGCGCACGCCGCCAATGCCCGAGAGCGCGTCCCCGCAATGGGCGAGCAAGGCGTTGACCAAGGTGCGGTCGGGATTGCCGGGCGCCGGGTGCACCACCATGCCCGCCGGCTTGTCGATGACGATCAGGTGCGCGTCCTCGTACACGACGTCGAGCGGAATGGCTTGCGGCAGCGGCACGGGCGACACGGGTTCCGGCACGTCGAGCTCGTAGGTCCGCCCTGGTTTGACCCTGTGGGATGGCTCGGTTATGGTCGCCGCGCCGGCGCGCGCATGGCCGGCCTCGATCAACGCCTTCACTTGCGAACGCGAGAGTTCGGGCGACTTTCCGGCCATTGCCGCCGCCAGGAAGCGGTCAAGCCGCTCCCCGGCGTCGCGCGGACCGGCGGCGGCGCGGTGCCTGGCAGGCGGTTTCAATTCGGATTCCATCATGAGCGACATGGCCGACACGGCAGCTTATGCCAACATACGCCGCCTCAAGCTCATCGTCATCGTGCTTGGCGGGTTGATCCTGGTCAGCTTCGCGGTCGTCGTCGCCGCGGTGGCCGGCCGCATGTCGGGCCAGGCGGCCCGCCCGCCGGCCACCGCCAAGGTCGTGCCATTGCCGGCCGGGGCGCGGGTGGCGGAAACGTTGAGCGCCGGCGACCGCCTGGTGCTGCGCCTGGTCTTGCGCGAGGGGGGCGAGCGCTTCCTCATCATCGACCCGCGCAGCGGCGAGGTTCAGCACAGCCTCGATCTCGCGATCGCGCCCTAG
>CAZIVY010000127.1:0-2553 GCA_964542505.1 uncultured Rhodospirillaceae bacterium | reverse complement strand
CCCGTGACGTGACCGAGCGCATGATCGCCCAGGAGGCCATCCGCAAGGCGAAGGACGAGTTGGAAGTGCGCGTGCAGGAGCGCACCTCGGCGCTGGTGCAGGAGATCAAGGAGCATCTCAAGACCGAGAAGGCCCTGCGCGAAGGGGAGCGGGAGGGGCGGCAGCGAGGCAGGCACTAAGGCACCCGTGGGGCGCTCGAAGCCAGCGAGCGATCCAGTGTTTGATCCGCGCGCGGGCGGTGCTAAGCACCGCCCCATGACGGACACCAGTCTCATCCGCAATTTCTCCATCATCGCCCACATCGATCACGGCAAGTCGACCTTGTCGGACCGGTTGATCCAGCTGTGCGGCAACGTCGCCGACCGGGACATGAAGGAGCAGATCCTCGACTCGATGGACATCGAGCGCGAGCGCGGCATCACCATCAAGGCGCAGACCGTGCGCCTCGACTACAAGGCCCGCGACGGCCGCGACTATGTCCTCAACCTCATGGACACCCCGGGGCACGTGGATTTCGCCTATGAGGTCAGCCGCTCGCTGGCCGCCTGCGAGGGCTCGCTGCTGGTGGTCGACGCCACCCAGGGGGTGGAGGCGCAGACCCTGGCCAACGCCCATCAGGCCATCGACAACCACCACGAAATCGTGCCCATCCTGAACAAGATCGACTTGCCCGCCGCCGACCCCGAGCGCGCGAAGCAGCAGATCGAGGACGTCATTGGCATCGACGCCAGCGACGCCATTCCCGTGTCCGCCAAGACCGGCGTCGGCATCGGCGACGTGCTCGAGGCCCTGGTCGCCCGCCTGCCGGCGCCCAAGGGCGACGCCCAGGCGCCGCTCAAGGCGCTGCTCATCGACAGTTGGTACGACAGCTATCTCGGCGTCGTGGTGCTGTTCCGCGTCTTCGACGGCGTGCTGCGCAAGAACATGAAGATCAGGTTCATGTCCACCGGCGCCAGCCACCAGGTGGATCAGGTGGGCATTTTCACCCCCAAACGCGTCCTGGTGGACGAACTTGGCCCCGGCGAAGTGGGCTTTCTCACCGCCTCCATCCGCCAGGTGGCCGATACCTCGATCGGCGACACCATCGCCGAGGAGCGCCGCCCGACCACGGCGCTGCCGGGTTTCAAGCCCTCGGTGCCGGTGGTGTTCTGCGGCCTCTTTCCGGTGGACGCCGCCGAGTTCGGCGATCTGCGCGAAAGCCTGGGCAAGCTGCGCCTGAACGACGCCAGCTTCGTCTTCGAGGCCGAGACCTCGGCGGCGCTGGGCTTCGGCTTCCGTTGCGGCTTTCTCGGTCTCCTCCACCTTGAAATCGTGCAGGAGCGCCTGGCGCGGGAGTTCAACCTCGACCTCATCGCCACCGCGCCCAGCGTCGTCTACCGCATCCATCTGCGCGACGGCGCGGCTATCGAGCTGCACAACCCCGCCGACATGCCCGACCCGGCGCGCATCGACCATATCGAGGAGCCGTGGATCAAGGCCACCATCCTGGTCCCCGAGGAGCATCTCGGCGCGGTGCTGAAGCTGTGCGAGGAACGCCGCGGCGAACAGGTGGAGCTGACCTTCGTCGGCTCCCGCGCCATGGTGGTCTACCGCCTGCCGCTGAACGAGGTGGTATTCGATTTCTACGACCGCCTGAAATCGATCAGCCGCGGCTATGCCAGCTTCGACTACCACATCGACGGCTACGCGCTGGGCAACCTGGTGAAGATGACCATCCTGGTGAACGGCGAGAATGTCGATGCCCTGGCCGGCATCGTCCACCACGCCAACGCCGAGACCCGCGGCCGCCAGTTGTGCGAGCGCCTCAAGGAACTGATCCCCCGCCAGATGTTCAAGATCGCCGTCCAGGCGGCCATCGGCGGCCGGGTCATCGCCCGCGAGACCATCTCGGCGCTGCGCAAGGACGTGCTGGCCAAATGCTATGGCGGCGACATCTCGCGCAAGCGCAAGCTCTTGGACAAGCAGAAGCGGGGCAAGAAGCGCATGCGCCAAGTGGGCAATGTGGACATCCCGCAGGAAGCCTTCATCGCGGCGCTGAAAATGCCGGAATCGTGAGTCGACCGTTCAGTAGAACACGCGCTTGCGCTTCTGCGGCGCCCGGCCCAGCACCAGGAGGGCGATGCCGAGCGCGGCGAGAAGCGGCGCCGTCGGCACGTTCAGCACGGCGACGATGGCGGGATCCCAAAGCCAGGGGTGCACGTAGCGCTGCACCACCGCCTGCGAGAGATTGAGCGAGCTGGCGTCCAGCGCGTACCAGTGCTGGCCGATGACGATGAATTTGAAACCGTCGCCCCGCGCCCAGCCGAGGTTGTCGCCGCCCAGCGCCGCCAGCGCCAGCGCCGCCAGGACGTAGCCCGCCACGCGTACGATCCGCCGCCAAAGCACTGCCGCGTCCCCTCCCGCCGACCGCTGGAGGCGAGCTTAGAGCATCGTCCTGCCGGTTGGAACGCTAATAGAGGAAAAACGGCTTGCCGCGGACCTGGCGGATGCGCGGCCGGTAGAACTGGGTGTCGTAGAACTCGGCCACGTCCACCCGTTTCTGGCCGCTCACGC
>CAZIVY010000126.1:0-4054 GCA_964542505.1 uncultured Rhodospirillaceae bacterium | reverse complement strand
TGGCGACCCAGCGCGACTTGGCGCTGGCCTACAGTCCCGGCGTGGCGGCGGCCTGCCTCGCCATCGTGCGCGACCCGGGCGAGGCGGCGGCGCTCACCGCGCGGGGCAACCTGGTGGCGGTGATCAGCAACGGCACCGCGGTGCTGGGGCTGGGCGCCATCGGGCCGCTGGCCGCCAAGCCGGTGATGGAAGGCAAGGCTGTGCTGTTCAAGAAGTTCGCCGGCATCGACGTCTTCGACATCGAAATCGACGCCACCGACCCCGACCGCGTGGTGGACATCGTCGCCGCGCTGGAACCCACCTTCGGCGGCATCAACCTGGAAGACTTCAAGGCCCCGGAATGCTTCGTCATCGAGCGCCGGCTGCGCGAACGGATGAAAATCCCGGTGTTCCACGACGACCAGCACGGGACGGCGATCTGCGTCGCGGCGGCGGCGCTGAACGGCCTCAGGGTGGTAGGCAAGCGCCTGGAGGACATCACCCTGGTCTGCTGCGGCGCCGGCGCGGCGGCGCTGGCCTGCCTCGATCAACTGGTGTCCATGGGGTTGAAGCGCGAGCGCGTCACCGTCGTCGATCTGGTGGGGGTGGTGTACGAGGGCCGCGCCGAGCTCATGGACGAATTCAAGGCCCGCTACGCGCGCCCGACCGAGAAGCGCACTTTGGCCGAGGTCATGGACGGCGCCGACATGTTCCTCGGGCTGTCGGCGGGGGGCGTGCTGAAGCCCGAAATGCTGGCGCGCATGGCGGCGCGGCCGCTCATCCTGGCGCTGGCCAATCCCGATCCCGAAATCCTGCCCGAAGCCGCGAGGGCGGCGCGCCCGGACGCGGTGATCGCCACCGGCCGTTCGGACTTTCCCAACCAGGTCAACAACGTCCTTTGCTTTCCGTTCCTGTTTCGCGGCGCCCTCGACGTGGGGGCGAGCACCATCAACGAGGCGATGAAGCGCGCCGCGGCGCAAGCCATCGCCGACCTGGCCCTGGCGGAATCGTCCGACATCGTCGCCCGCGCCTATGGCGCCGAACAGTCGCTGTCCTTCGGGCCCGACTATTTCATCCCCAAGCCCTTCGATCCGCGCCTCATCCTGCACGTGGCGCCGGCGGTGGCGAAGGCGGCGATGGAGTCGGGCGTCGCCACCCGTCCGCTGGCGGACGTCGAGGCGTACCGCCAGTCCCTGACCCGCTTCGTCTACCGAACCGGCTTCGTCATGCGGCCGATATTCGAGCGCGCCCGCGCCCGGCCGCTGCGCCTGGTTTACGCCGAGGGCGAGGACGAGCGCGTGCTGCGCGCCGCCCAGATGGCCCTCGACGAGGGCATTGCGCGCCCGATCCTGATCGGCCGGCGGGCGGTGGTGGAGCGGCGGCTGGAACGGCTCGGCCTGCGGTTGGGCTTGGAGCGCGACGTGGAGCTGGTCGATCCGGAGGGCGATCCCCGCTACAACGAGTACTGGACGGCCTTTCACCGCATCATGGCGCGCAAGGGCATCACCCCCGACGCGGCGCGCACCTTGGTGCGCACCAACACCACGGTCATCGGGGCGCTGATGCTGGCGCTCGGCCACGGAGACGCGCTGCTCTGCGGCGCCAACGGCGCCTTCGACCGGCACCTGCAGCGGTTGGTGGAAATCCTCGGCCTGCAGCCCGGCGTGCGCGCGCCGCACGCCATGCAGGCGCTGGTGCTGGCGCAAGGCAGCGTCTTCATTGCCGACAGCAACATCGCCGTCGATCCCGACGCCGCGGAAATCGCGGCGACGACGCTGCTGGCGGCGGCCGAGGTGCGGCGCTTCGGGCTGGCGCCCAAGGTGGCGCTGGTATCGCATTCGAATTTCGGTTCTTCCGACGCGCCCTCGGCGGCGAAGATGCGCGAGGCGTTGATCCTGGTGCGCCGCCTCGATCCCGACCTTGACGTCGAAGGGGAAATGAAGGGCGACGCGGCGTTGTCGCAGGCGATCCGCGAACAGGTTTTTCCTCAAGGCAGGTTCACCGGCGCGGCGAACCTGTTGATCATGCCCAGCCTCGACGCCGCCAACATCAGCATCAACTTGGTGCGCCAGTTGGCCGATGGGATATCGGTGGGGCCGATCCTGCTGGGCGTGGGCGGGGCGGCGCATGTGGTGTCGGCGACCGTCACCGTGCGCGGACTGTTGAACATGAGCGCCGTCGCGGTGGCGAACGCGCAAGACGCGCTGGCCGTCGAGGCGGGCAGGGCGGCGCCTAATACCGACTTTCGTAAATGATCGAGTCGCGAACGATGACGTATTCCCTACGAAAGTCGGTACAGATTCAACGGGTCGGTACCCGATCGCGGAAGTTGCGCTCGGGCGGCGTAGCCACCCCATTTCAATGCCTGGCGCGTGAAGCGCGCCGGGGGCGCGAACTTCCGCAATCGGGTACTGGGTCATGAGCGGTCTTGCCCCGGCGGACGACGGTTTCGCCGAGCGGGTGTGGGCGAGTTTTGGACGCCAGCGATTCATGACCCTGATCGGCGCCCGCCTCATTCGGGTGGAACCCGGCCACGTGCAGATCGAGCTTCCCTTCCGCGAGGACCTGGGCCAGCAACACGGCTTCATTCACGCCGGCGCGACGGCGGCCATCGCCGATTCCGCCGGCGGGTACGCCGCCTTCAGCCTGTTCCCCGCCGACGCCTCGGTCCTGACGGTGGAGTTCAAGCTCAACCTGCTGGCCCCGGCGCAGGGCGAGAAATTGATCGCCACCGGCAAGGCGCTGCGCAGCGGACGAACGCTGACCGTCTGCAATTTGGAGGTGGCGGCGGTGGCGGACGGGGTGGCGACGCTTTGCGCCACCGGCTTGCAGACCCTGATGTGTCTGCGCGGGCGCCCCGACGCGCCGCCGGCAACTTGATATATTGGAGCACCGCCATGATCGCGAATCGCCTTTCGCAACTCGATTTCGACCTCGGCGAGAACGCCGACTTGCTGCGCGACCAGGTCAGCACCTTCGCCGCCGACGAGATCGCCCCGCGCGCGGCGGACATCGACCGCAGCAACGAGTTCCCCATGGACCTGTGGGTCAAGATGGGGAAGCTCGGCGTGCTCGGCATCACCGTCGAGGAGGAATATGGCGGCGCCGGGATGGGTTATCTGGAGCACGTGGTGGCGATGGAGGAAATCAGCCGCGCCTCGGCCAGCGTCGGGCTTTCCTATGGCGCGCACTCGAATCTGTGCGTCAACCAGATTCGCCGCAACGGCAACGAAGCGCAGAAGCGCCGCTATCTGCCCCGGCTGATTTCCGGCGAGCATGTGGGGGCGCTGGCAATGAGCGAACCGAGCGCCGGTTCGGACGTCGTCTCCATGCGCCTGAGGGCGGAGAAGAAGGGCGACCGCTATATCCTCAACGGCACCAAGATGTGGATCACCAACGGCCCGGACGCCGACGTGGCCGTGGTTTACGCCAAGACCGATCCGGCGGCCGGGCCGCGCGGCATTACCGCCTTTCTGATCGAAAAAAACTTCAAGGGATTCTCCACCGGGAAAAAGCTCGACAAGCTCGGCATGCGCGGCTCCAACACCGGCGAGCTGGTGTTCCAGAATTGCGAAGTGCCGGCGGAAAACGTGATCGGCGAGGTGGGCCGCGGCGTCAACGTGCTGATGAGCGGCCTCGACTATGAGCGGTCGGTGCTGTCGGGCGGGCCGCTGGGCGTCATGCAGGCGTGCCTCGACGCGGTGCTGCCCTATATCCATCAGCGCGAGCAGTTCGGCCAGCCCATCGGCACCTTCCAGTTCATCCAGGGAAAAGTCGCCGACATGTATTCGACGTTGAGCGCCTGCCGCGCCTATATCTACGCCGTCAACCGCGCCTGCGACCGCGGGCGGACGACGCGCAAGGACGCCGCCGGGGCGGTGCTGTTCGCGTCGGAAAAGGCGACGCAAATGGCGCTCGACGCCATCCAGGTGTTGGGGGGCAACGGCTACATCAACGACTATCCCACCGGGCGGCTGCTGCGCGACGCCAAGCTTTACGAGATCGGCGCCGGCACCAGCGAAATCCGCCGCCTGCTCATCGGCCGGGAAATCTTCGAGGAGACGATGTAGCGCGG
>CAZIVY010000125.1:0-4983 GCA_964542505.1 uncultured Rhodospirillaceae bacterium | reverse complement strand
GCGTGTTCGCCGCCGGCGACATCGTGCGCGGCGCATCCCTGGTGGTGTGGGCGATCCGCGACGGCCGCGACGCGGCCGAGCAGATGCACCGCTACCTTCAGGTCAAGGCCGCGTCCGGCCTCGGCGTGGCGGCGGAGTAGGCGCATGAGCAAACGCAAGAACGGCGGCGGCAAACAGTTCGTCGATGCATGGCGGCGCGGTGCCGCGCATTTGTCCGCCCACGGCCTCTACGATCCGGCCGACGAGCACGATTCCTGCGGCGTCGGCTTGATTGCCGCCCTTGACGGCAAGCCGCGCCGCGAGGTGGTGCTGGCCGGCATCACGGCGCTGAAATCGGTCTGGCACCGGGGCGCGGTGGACGCCGACGGCAAGACCGGCGACGGCGCCGGCATTCACGTGCAGATCCCGCAGGATTTCTTCAAGGCCCATATCCGCAAGACCGGCTTCGAGCCCGGCGAGGGCAAGCTCGCCGTCGGCCAGGTCTTCCTGCCCAAGACCGATCTCGCCGCCCAGGAAACCTGCCGCACCATCGTCGAGACCGAGATTCTCAATTTCGGCCACGGCATTTTTGGCTGGCGCCAGGTGCCGGTGAACGCCGCCGTGATCGGCGAGAAGGCCAACGCCACGCGGCCCGAAATCGAACAGATCATGATCGAGAACCGCCGCGGCCTCGGCGACGACGCCTTCGAGCGCGAGCTGTTCATCGTCCGCCGGCGCATCGAAAAGCAGGTGCTCGCCGCCCATATCGGCGATTTCTACATCTGCTCGCTCTCTTGCCGCACGATCATCTACAAGGGCATGTTCCTGGCCGAGCAGTTGTCGAACTTCTATCCCGACCTGCTCGACGACCGCTTCGTGTCCTCCTTCGCCATCTACCACCAGCGCTATTCCACCAACACCTTCCCCACCTGGCGGCTGGCGCAACCCTTCCGCATGCTGGCGCACAACGGCGAGATCAACACGCTGCGCGGCAACGTCAACTGGATGAAGAGCCACGAAATCCGCATGGCCTCGGCCGAGTTCGGCGAATATGGCGAGGACGTGAAGCCCATCGTCCAGTCGGGTTCCTCCGACTCGGCGGCGCTGGACGCGGTGTTCGAGGTGCTGGTGCGCGCCGGCCGCGACGCGCCCATGGTGAAGACGCTGCTGGTGCCGCCGTCGTGGTCGGAGGCCAGCACCCTGCCCGAAAGCCACAAGGCGCTCTACGCCTATTGCAACGCGGTGATGGAGCCCTGGGACGGGCCGGCAGCGCTGTGCGCCACCGACGGCCGCTGGGTCATCGCCGGCATGGACCGCAACGGCTTGCGCCCCATGCGTTACACGGTGACCGACGACGGCCTGCTCATCGTCGGCTCGGAAACCGGCATGGTCCCCCAGCCCGAGGCGCGCATCGTCGAAAAAGGCCGCGTCGGCCCCGGCGAAATGATCGCCGTCGACCTGAAGAAGGGGCGCTTCTTCCACGACCAGTTGATCAAGGACCGCCTGGCGCGCGCCCGGCCCTGGGGCGAATGGCGCAAGAACGTGGTGCATATCGGGCATATCGTCGGCGAGGCGCCGGAGCCCGCGCTGTACGCCAAGGACGATCTTCGCCGCCGCCAGCTCGCCTTCGGCCTCACCCACGAGGACCTGGAACTCATCCTCCATCCCATGGTTGAGGACGCCAAGGAAGCCGTGGGCAGCATGGGCGACGACACCCCCATCGCCGTGTTGTCCGACCACTACCGCGGGCTGCATCATTTCTTCCGCCAGCAGTTCAGCCAAGTCACCAACCCGCCCATCGACAGCTTGCGCGAACACCGCGTGATGACGCTCAGGACGCGGCTCGGCAATCTCGGCAACGTGCTGGACGAGGACGCCAGCCAGACCAACATCCTGCTCCTCGAAAGCCCGGTGCTGTCCAACGGCGAGTACCAGGCCATGCGCGGCCACATGGGCGCCAGCGCCGTCGAGATCGACTGCACCTACGATGCGCCGGGCGGCCCTGGCGGCTTGGCCGCCAACGCGGCCGGGGCCGCCCTCAACGCAACATCTGGCGCGCCGGGCGGCGACAACGCGTTGCGCGAGGCGATCCGGCGCATCCGCGCCGAGGCCGAGGACGCCGTGCGCGGCGGCGGCCTGCATCTGGTGCTGACCGACGAGCGCGTTGGCGCCGGGCGGGCGCCGGTGCCCATGATCCTGGCGGCGGGCGGCGTGCATTCGCACCTGGTGCGCCAGGGCCTGCGAACCTTCATCTCGCTCAACGTCCGCTCCGGCGAATGCCTGGATGTGCACTATTTCGCCGTTCTCATCGGCGTCGGCGCGACCACGGTCAACGCCTATCTGGCGCAGGAATGCATAGCCGACCGCCATCGCCGCGGCCTCTATGGCGGTCTGCCGCTCAAGGCGTGCCTTGCCCGCTACAAGGAATCGGTGAACCAGGGCCTGTTGAAAGTGATGTCGAAAATGGGCATCGCCGTCCTCAGTTCCTACCGCGGCGGCTATAATTTCGAGGCGCTGGGCTTGAGCCGCTCGCTGGTCGCCGATCTGTTCCCCGGCATGCCCTCGCGCATTTCGGGCATCGGGCTCTCCGGCATCCAGAAGCAGGTGTCGAGCCTGCAAGAGCGCGCCTGGTTGGGCGACGTGGCGTCCTTGCCCATCGGCGGCATCTACCGCTACCGCGCCGGCGGCGAGAAGCACGCCCTCGATGCCGAGCTTATCCACATGTTGCAGGCGGCTGTGAACAGCGATTCCTACGCGCAATTCCGCAAGTTCTCCGCCGCGTTGCGCGATCGCCCGCCGATCAACTTGCGCGATCTCCTCGACTTCAAGCCCGACCGGCAGCCGATTCCGGTGGACGACGTCGAATCGATCACCGAAATCCGCAAGCGCTTCCAGAGCGGCAGCATGTCGCTCGGCGCGCTCAGCCCCGAGGCGCACGAGACGCTGGCCATCGCCATGAACCGCATGGGGGCGATGTCGTGCTCGGGCGAAGGTGGCGAGAACCCGCTCAACTACAAGCCGCGCCCCAATGGCGACAACGCCAACTCGGCGATCAAGCAGGTGGCGTCGGGCCGCTTCGGCGTCACCGCCGAGTATCTGAACAATTGCGACGAGCTCGAAATCAAGATCGCCCAGGGGGCCAAGCCCGGCGAGGGCGGGCAATTGCCGGGGATCAAGGTCACCGAGCTGATCGCGCGGCTGCGCCATTCCACCCCCGGCGTCACCCTGATTTCGCCGCCGCCCCACCACGACATCTATTCCATCGAGGACCTGGCGCAGCTCATCTACGACCTGAAGCAGATCAACCCCACGGCGCGGGTGTGCGTGAAGCTGGTGGCGGAAGCCGGCATCGGCACCATCGCCGCCGGCGTCGCCAAGGCCAAGGCCGACGCGATCATGATTTCCGGCCATTCCGGCGGCACCGGCGCCAGCCCGCAAACCTCGATCAAATATGCCGGCGTGCCCTGGGAAATGGGCATCTCCGAGGTCAACCAGGTCTTGACCCTGAACAAGCTGCGCCACCGCGTCATCCTGCGCACCGACGGCGGGCTGAAGAGCGGCCGCGACGTGGTCATCGCCGCCATGCTGGGGGCGGATGAATTCGGCGTCGGCACCGCGTCCCTGGTGGCCATGGGATGCATCATGGTGCGCCAGTGCCATTCCAACACCTGCCCGGTGGGCGTGTGCTCGCAGGACGAGTCCTTGCGCGAGAAGTTCACCGGCACGCCGGAAAAAGTCGTCAGCCTGTTCAGCTTCATCGCCGAGGAAGTGCGCGAGATCCTGGCCTCGCTGGGCCTGCGCCGCCTGAACGACGCCGTCGGCCGCAGCGACCTGCTCGCCCAGGTCAGCCGCGGCGGCCCGCATCTCGACGATCTGGATCTGAATCCGTTGCTGGCCCAGGCCGACGCCGGCGAATTCGCCCGCCACAGCACGCTGAAGGGGCGCAACGAAGTCCCCGACACCCTCGACGCGCAAATGATCGCCGACGCCCGCGCGGTCTTCGAGCGCGGCGAGAAAATGCAGCTCGCCTACAATGTCCGCAACACCCACCGCGCCATCGGGACGCGGTTTTCCTCGCATCTGGTGCGCCGCTTCGGCATGACCGGGCTGGCGGCGGGTCACGTCACCGTGCGGCTGCGCGGCAGCGCCGGCCAGTCGCTCGGCGCCTTTGCCGTGCAAGGGCTGAAGCTCGAGGTCTTCGGCGACGCCAACGATTACGTGGCCAAGGGCCTGTCGGGCGGCATCGTCGTCGTCCGCCCCATGCCCTCGAGCCCGCTCGCCTCCGAGCGCAACACCATCGTCGGCAACACCGTGCTCTACGGCGCCACCGGCGGCCTGCTGTTCGCCGGCGGCCAGGCGGGCGAGCGTTTCGCGGTGCGCAACGCCGGCGCGCACGCGGTGGCGGAAGGCTGCGGCTCCAACGGCTGCGAATACATGACCGCCGGCGTGGTGGTGATCCTGGGCGCGGTGGGCGACAACTTCGCCGCCGGCATGACCGGGGGCATGGCGTTCCTCTACGACGCCGACAACTCGCTTCCCGCCCGCGTCAACCCCGACACCGTGCTCTACCAGCGCCTCGCCAGCCGCCATTGGGAGGGCGTGGCCAAGGGGCTGATGGAGGCGCACGTGCGGGAAACCCAGTCGGCGTTCGCCACCAACCTGCTCGCCAATTGGGACCTCACCCGCGCCCACATGTGGCAGGTGTGCCCGAAGGAAATGGTGTCGCGCCTGGCCCATCCGCTCACCGACGAGGCTCAAATTCCGGTGGCGCGGGCGGGCGAATAGCGGTTCGTCGACCGGCGGCGAACGCGCCATGTTGCGGCTCTACGACTATTCCGACTCGGGGAACGGCTACAAAATCCGGCTGTTGCTCCGCCACCTCGGCGCGCCCTGCGAACTGGTCGAGGTGGATATCCTCCAGGGCGCAAGCCGCACGCCGGAATTCCTCGCCAAGAATCCCAATGGCCGCATTCCGGTCTTGCAGATCGACGACGGGACGTTCCT
>CAZIVY010000124.1:0-1502 GCA_964542505.1 uncultured Rhodospirillaceae bacterium | reverse complement strand
CGGCGCGGGCGACGTTCTCGCCGGCATGGTTGTCGGACTGTTGGCCCAGGGCATGGCCCCGTTCGAGGCCGCCGCCGCCGCCGTCTGGCTGCACGGCGCGGCGGCCAGCGACATCGGCCCCGGCCTGATCGCCGAGGATTTGAGCGAGGCGCTGCCGGCGGTGTTGCGCCGCCTCAAGACCTAGCCCGGATTCCGATCGCCTGGAGTTGGCCCGCCCGGCTCCTTACCCTGAGCTTGGCTCAGGGCAAGCGTCTCGAATTGTGAACGGCGCGGTTCCGCTCGATCGGATTTCGACCTAGTGTGCTGACTCTAACGTGTCGTCCCCTCCCGTCGTCATGCCCGCCCCCGGGCTCTTCGACCCGGGGGTGATCCGGGCATCCACGATTCGTGGATCGCCGGGTCAAGCCCGGCGATGACGGGTGGATGGAGCGGGTACCAAATATTGGCGCCAATCCACTAGTTTTGCAGCATGGCCTCGATCTCGTCGTTGCTCAGGCCTTGTTTCGGCGCCTCCGCCAGGGGTTCGCTCTTGCGGCGATCGGCGCCATCGAAGGGTTGCTGCTTGCGCCGGCGGTCGGGACCGGTATAGCGCTTGCTGCGCACGAACGGGCGCGGCTTCTCGATGATGTGGACGATGCGCTCGCATAGGGACTTGACCGAAATCGGCTTGACCAGAAATTCGTTCACGCCGGCGTCGCGGCAAGCGGCGACGATGTGGTAATCGGTATGCCCGGTCATCATGATGACGGCGACATAGGGACTGGGACTATCGAGCGACGTTCGCAGCAGGCGAACGAAGTCGACCCCGTCCAAGGGCTGCATGTTGTAGTCGCAGACCACGATGTCGCACGGAAAGCTGCGCAGCAATTCGAAGGCGTGGACGCTGTCGCGGGTCACGCGCGCGTTCTTGACCCCCAGCGTCGCCAGGATGTGCTTGACCAGCAGGCCCATGTGGAAGTTGTCGTCGACCACCAAGACTCTGAGATGTTCAAGATCGTAGGCCATGGTCCGGGACCGCCGCCGCATGGGTTTGGAACTATATCTAACGATATAGATGCTTAAGTTTCTGTTGCGGCGCCATTGGGCGTGGAGATTCCTCCTTTTTTGTAATCAGTTCGCCCTGTTGCCGCGGTTCCATGTAAATCCCTCTTTAGGAAAATGACTATATCTAAAGATTAGAAACGAGGAGCCGCCATGGCCAACATGTGGTCGACGCTGGAAGACGAAATTGCCGCCCAGGTCCGGCAAGCATTCATCGAGGATTCCGAGGATCGCCTGTCGGCGATGGACGAGTCGTTCGACCGCGTCCGCCAAGGGGCCGGCGCAAGCGAGGTGGTGGCCTTCCTCCGGCGCGAAGCCCACACGCTGAAGGGCATGGGCGCGCCGTCGGGTTTTCCCACCGTGACCACCATCGCGCACCGCCTGGAAAACTACCTGGAGAAGGCGGCGGACCTGACCGGGAAAGCGGTGGCCGACGTGCAGCGCTATCTCGACGCGATCAG
>CAZIVY010000123.1:0-4626 GCA_964542505.1 uncultured Rhodospirillaceae bacterium | reverse complement strand
GCTACTCCAGCGCCGCCGCCACCTTGGCGCGAATGTCGGCCAGGCTGAAGGGCTTGGCGATGATGTCGCGGATCAGGGCGTCGAGGTTGTGGGCGCGCTGGCGCTGATCGAGGTGGCCGCTCATCAGCAGGACGCGGAGCTTCGGGTAGCGGTGGGTGGCGATAAGGGCAAGCTCGATGCCGTCCATGCCCGGCATCACGATATCGGACAAAAGCAAGTCAAAAGGCGCGTGCGCGAGCTTGGCCAGGGCGTCGCTGCCGTCCTCGGCCTCCGTCACCTCGTGCCCGGAACCGGCGAGGGCACGGGCGACGAAGGCGCGCAACGCCATTTCGTCGTCGGCCACCAATATGCGCGCCACGGCGACCGCCCTGCCCTTCCTCAGACCTTGGGGATGTAGCCGATAAAGGGCAGCTCGCGGTAATAGTGGGCGTAGTCGAGCCCATAGCCGACGACAAAGCGGTCGGGACATCGGAAGCCGACGAAATCGGCGGCGAGCGCGCCCTCGCGGCCCGCGGACTTGTCGAGGAGCACGCAAACGCGGACAACAGCCGCCCCTTGTTCCATGAGCCTCGTCTTCGCCGCCGCCAGCGTGCGGCCGGTTTCAAGAATGTCGTCCACCAGCAACAGGCGGCGCCCGCGCACGTCGTCGGTGATGTCGCGGTCGGCGCGCACGACGCCGCTGGAGGTGGTGCCGACGCCGTAGCTCGACAAGGCAAGAAAATCGATGCGCGGGCGCATGCCGGCGCGATGAAGGGCGCGAATGAGGTCGGCGGCAAAGACGAAACTGCCCTTGAGCACGGCGATAAGATGCACGTCGCTGCCCATGGCGGCGGTGATTTCGGCGGCCACCGCCTCCACCCTCGCCGCGATTTCCACGGCGGGGAACAACACCTCGACGCGTGCGCTTGGCCCGCTCATCGCCGCATGCCCTAGCCTTCGGGCTGCGGCTGCAGGGACACTTCCAGGTCCTTCGCCTCCGCCGGGGGCGAGCGCAGGCGGGAGGTGAAGCTGGTGCTGGCGCCGGGCGCCAGATCGGTCACCGGCAAATCGACGATCCAACTGCGCAAGACGTTTTGCTGGCGGTCGCGCAAGGCGACGCGGATGGGCGGAATCTTGCGCGGCTCCTTCCCGGGATTGGTGACTTCACCGCTTACCACCAACAAGGTGTCGTTGCCCTCGCGCTCATTGGCGTAGGTGACGCCGCGGAGGATCAAGACCGGGCGGAGGGCTGCTTCCGGCGCCAGCCCCAGATGCGTGTAGAGGCGCAGGCTGGGCGGCCACAACGCCACGATCTCGGCCCGCCAGATCAGCCCGCCGCCCACCACCAGCGCCACCGCCGCCGCCAAGGCGAGCCAGCCGCGGGAGCGCGACGCGTTGGGGCTCTTGGCCGCCACGCGCGCCTTGAGTTCGGCGATCTCGTCGCGTGACGCCGACATGCTCGCCCGTGGCTCCGCCGGGGAAGCACTGGATTCGGGGCCTGGCGCCGACCTTGGGGTGGGTGGCGGCGCCGTTGGCGCCGACCTTGGGGCGGGTGGCGGCGCCGTTGACGCCGCCGAAGCGGGCGCTGGCGCGCCAGCGCCGGCCGGCATTGCTTGTTGACTGGCGCCTGCCAGCGCCACGGCCGCCGCCTGCGGCCCCGCGGCCACCTGGGACCATGTATTGCCGCAACGCGCGCAGCGCACCACACGCCCGCGCGGCCCCAGGGCACTGGGATCGAGCAAAAACCGCGTTGCGCACTTGGGGCAGCTAACTATCATGCCGGACTGGGCGGGTGGCGCCGCGGATCGTTATAGGCGCTCGCTTTCCGCGAGGCAAGGCGGCGAAAAAGGTTCACGCGCGTGGTGCGTTTTCAGAACGTCGGGATGCGCTACGGCTTCGGGCCGGAGGTGCT
Organism: uncultured Rhodospirillaceae bacterium; assembly: GCA_964542505.1. Lineage (GTDB taxonomy): Bacteria > Pseudomonadota > Alphaproteobacteria > Ferrovibrionales > Ferrovibrionaceae > CAZIVY01. Next base: position 2,735 of record CAZIVY010000123.1, on the reverse strand, counting down.
GCGCGACATCAGTTTCGACCTGGCGCCGGGTTCGTTCCACTTTCTCACCGGCCCCAGCGGCGCCGGGAAATCGTCGTTGCTCAAGCTGCTTTATCTGGCGCACCCGCCCTCGCGCGGGCGGGTGATCATGTTCGGCAACGATGTCGCTGCGGCGTCGCGGCGGGCGCTGCCCGCGCTGCGGCGGCGCGTCGGCGTGGTGTTCCAGGACTTCCGCCTGCTCGACCATCTGACGGCGCGTGAGAACGTGGCGCTGCCGTTGCGCATCGCCGGCGGCCGCCCGTCGGGCACCGACCGCCACGTCGCCGAGATGCTGGCCTGGGTCGGCCTGGGAAAGCGGCTGGACGCGCGCCCCCCCAGCCTTTCGGGGGGCGAGCAGCAGCGGGTGGCGATCGCCCGCGCGGTCATCGCCAATCCCGAACTGCTGCTGGCGGACGAGCCCACCGGCAGCGTCGACCCGGTCATGGGCCAGAGGTTGATGCACCTCTTTATCGAACTCAACAAATTGGGGACGACGGTCGTCTTCGCCACCCACGACGAACGGCTGTTGGCCAGCGTCCGGCTGCCGGTGCTGCGGTTGCGCGACGGCGAGCTGACGCACGAACGGGTGAACGCCTGATGGCGGCATCCGATCTCAATCTCGACAGCGACGCCGCGGGGCGATTCCTGCCCTGGGTGGTGGCGGTCATGGTATTCCTCGCCACCATGGCCCTGGTGGGAACGCTGGCGATCGAGCAGGCCACAAGCCACTGGCGGAACAGCGCCGAAGGGCGGCTGACCGTGCAGGTGGCGGCGATCGAGGGCGAGCCCATGGCGCCCCGAATCGAGCGGACGCTGGCCCTGGTGCGGGCGACGCCGGGGGTGGCGGCGGCAGCGGCGCTGGACCGCGCGGCGGTCGAGGCCCTGCTCGCCCCCTGGCTCGGAGCGGAGAACCTGACCGCCGACCTGCCCTTGCCCAACCTCATCGACGTGCGCCTGGCCGCCGGCGCGGAATTCGACGTCGTGGCCCTTAACGCGCGCCTCGCCGCCGTCCCAGGCGCGCGCGCCGACGATCCCCGCCCGTGGCTCGACCGCGTGGCGCGGCTGGCGGCGTTTCTGCGCGGGCTGGGATTCGCGGTGGTGGGTCTGATCGCCGCCGCCACCGTGGCCATGGTGGTATTCGCCACCCGCGCCGGCCTGGCCGCGCACCGCGACGCGGTCGAGGTTCTGCATACGATCGGCGCCAGCGACAACTACATTGCCCGGCAATTCCAGGCCCACGTTTTCGGCCTGGCGACGGTGGGGGCGCTGCCGGGCGTCGCGGCGGCGCTGGCGGTGCTCTATGCCATCGGCGCCGGGGCCCTGCGGCTCGAGGCGGCGCTGGCGCCGACGGTCGCGTTCGGGGTGGCGGAATGGGCGGCCATCGCGGCCCTGCCGGCGGCGACGGTGGCGCTGGCGATGCTGACCGCGCACCTGACCGTCCTCGGTCATCTGCGGCGGATGATGTAGGGGCGAATCCGGTGCTGGTGGTGTTGGACCGCGACGGGGTGCTGAACGAGGAGCGCGGCGATTTCGTCAAGTCGCCGGGCGAGCTCCGCCTGCTTGAGGGGGCTGGAAAGGCGGTGGCGCGGCTCAACGCCGCGGGCCATCGCGTCGTCGTCTGCACCAACCAGAGCTGCGTCGGCCGCGGCATCATCGACGGCGGCATGCTGGAGCGCATCCACGCGGCGCTGAAGGACGGCCTGCGCGCGGCGGGGGCGCGTCTCGACGACATATTCGTCGCTCCCGATGCGCCCTGGTCGGCGAGCGAGCGGCGCAAGCCCGGACCCGGCATGTTCCGCGAGGCGATGACGAAGCACCGCGCGAGCGCCGCCGACACGGTCGCCATCGGCGACAGCTTGAGCGATTTGCAAGCCGCCGCCAGCGCCGGTTGCCGGCGCATCCTGGTGCGCACCGGAAAAGGCCGCGCGACGCAGGCGCGGGGCTTGCCGCCCGACGTCCTGCCGGTGGCGGTGTACGAGGATCTGGCCGCCGCCGTGGACCACTTGCTGGGCGAGACGGCGGCGTGAACGCCGGCCACCAGCGGCCGCTGCTGGAGGCGGGATGGCCGCGCGGCCTAATGCTGGCGGCGGCGGCGGGGGTTTTGCTGTGGTTCGGCGCCTTCATGCGCTTCGCCGCCGAGTTGCCGCGCCAGGTGACGAACGACGCCGAGGAAAGCGATGGCATCGTGGTGCTGACCGGGGGCGCGGCGCGCCTCGACGTCGGGCTCGAGCTGCTGGCGGCGGGCAAGGCCAAGCGCATGCTCATCACCGGCGTCCACCCCGGCATCGGCAAGACGGACATGCAGGCGCGCAACAGCGGGCATGCGCCCCTGTTCGAATGTTGCATCGACATCGGCTTCGCCGCCGATACCATCGGCAACGCGCAGGAAAGCGCCGCCTGGGCGCGGGCCGGCGGATTCACGCGCCTGCGCATCGTCACCGCGAGCTACCACATGCCGCGCAGCCTGGTGGAGTTCCAGCGCCGCCTGCCAGGCGCCGCGCTGCTGGCGCACCCGGTGTTCGTGGAACACGTCAAGCTGGAGCGCTGGTGGCAATGGCCGGGCACGGCGGCGCTGCTGGCGGGCGAGTTCCAGAAATACCTGGCGGCGCTCATGCGCGCCCGCGCCGCGCAAGCGCTGGCGCCATTGTGGCCGGACGGCGAAGCCGTCCTCCCCGTAACACTTGGCGCGCCCCGCGCGCCGGGCACGCAAGGGCCGC